>JBDUBS010000690.1:0-12422 GCA_040003875.1 Acidimicrobiia bacterium
TTGACTGCGAATCCAAGCAGCGGTGTCGTGCCGCTTGCGGTAAACCTCGTTGGCGCGGCATCAGGCGATCCCGACGCTGGAGATGTGCTTAGCTACACCTTTAACTTTGGTGACGGTTCGGCGGCAGTCACGGCCGCCTAGCCTGCCACCTCATGCCCGCGGAGCGTCCTACCCGGATCGGTCGATACGACAACGCGTACCGGGTGGCCGAATGGCACCGTGAGCCACCGGCGGGCACCACCTGCACACCACTCGTGCTCGACACCCAGGACCGCGCCGTGGCGCACGGCTGGCTCTACGCGCGGGGCGGGGAATCGACCGTTGCGGTCCTCATGCACCCCCGCGCCAACTTCTCACACCACTACGCCACCCCGGCCCTGCTCGAAGCGGGGATCGCGGTACTGAACGTGACCAGTCGGTGGCTGAACAACGATGCGACCCTCGTGCACGAGCAGGTCCTCCTCGACGCGGCTGCCGCGCTCGCCGCCGCGCGTGGGCGTTACGACCGCGTGGTGCTGATCGGCAACAGCGGCGGTGCGTCGCTGTTCACGTTCTATCTGCACCAGGCCCACGCACCCGCGGGCGCCCGCCTCACCCATACCGCGGCCGGTGACCGGTTCGACCTCAACGAGTATGAACTCCCGGGCGCCGACGCGATGGTGTACCTCGCCGGTCATGCCGGCGAAGGCCACTACCTCCTGCACGCGATCGACCCGTCGGTCACCGACGAGTCCGACCCGGTGGCGTGTGATCCCGACCTCGACCTCTACGATCCGCGCAACGGGTTCCTGGAGCCGCCGGGGGCACCGGAGTACGACTCGGAGTTCCTCGCCCGCTACCGCGCTGCGCAACGGGAACGGGTCGCCCGCATCGACGCCCGCGCTCGCGAGTTGGTGGCTGCGAAACGCGCCGCGCGCGCCGCGTGGTCGGGGGGCGGTACCACCGCCGATCGGCGCGTCGCGATCGCGACCCATTTCCTCCAGGTCTACCGGACCGACGCCGACCCGCGTGCCGTCGACCTCACCCTCGACCAGTCGGACCGCGACTACGGCTCGCTCTGGGGCCGCCGTCCCGACTGGATCAACTACGGCGCGGTGGGCTTCGGACGGGTAGTGGCCCCCGAAGCGTGGCTCTCCACGTGGTCGGGACTCTCGTCCCAGGCCGAGATCGCGACGACCGGCAGTCGCATGACCCTGCCCGCGCTCCAAGTCATCTACGCCGGCGACAACTGCATCTATCCGTCCGACGACCGCCTCATCGCGTCGTCGCTCGCGACCACGACGTTCGAGCGCGTCACCGTTCCCGGAGACCACTACGGGTTCCCGGCCGACGCCGGACGCGACCCGGCGACGCGCATCGTCGCCGATTGGATCAACGCGACATCGTGAGAAGCGAGAGGACCCGCCCCCGATGAAGGTACGAGTTGGTTACGGATTCGGCACGCAACGTGGCTTCACCGCCGCCCACTTCGGTGCGATGGTCGACACCCTCGACGCGCTCGACTTCGACTCGCTGTGGCTCTCCGAGCGCATCACGGCCGACGCGCCGGACCCGATCATCGGGCTCGCGGTGGCCGCCGGACGATCGGCTCGACTGAAGCTCGGCACGAGTGTCCAGGTCCTCCCCGGACGCAACCCGGCGTTGCTGGCCAAGGAACTCGCGACGCTCGACGTGTTGAGCGACGGGCGCTTCCTGCCCGCGTTCGGGTTGGGCATCGCGCACCCAGCCGAGCAGCAGGCGTTCGGGATCGACCGCAAGGCGCGGGCGGCGTACTTCGAGGAGGCCCTGCCGTTGCTCCGCCGCTTCTGGACCGAGGATGCCGTGGACCACGACGGCGAGCGATTCCACTACGAGGGGTTGAAGGTCCGCCCGCACCCCGTCCAACAGCCACCCGACATCTGGCTCGGCGGCCGGGCTCCGGTCGAACTCCGCCGCGTCGGTCGCCTGGCCGACGGCTGGCTCGCGTCGTTCTCTATGCCCGAGGAGTGCGCGGCCGGACGGGCGGCGATCGAGACGACCGCCGCCGAACACGAGCGAACGATCGACCCGGAGCACTTCGGTGCGATGATCCTGTACTCGCCCGGACCACTCCCCGAGGCCGTCCGCCAACTCATCGCCACGCGTACACCCGAGGTCGACCCCACGGATCTGGTGCCCGGCAACCTCGACGAGCTGGAGCGGCGGATCGGCGAGTACGTCGCCGTCGGGTTCTCCAAGCTGGTCCTCGTCCCGTTGCACGAGCCGACCGACTGGCCCGCCGAACTCGAGCCCATCGCCGAACGAGTGCACCCGCTCCAGACCTGACCGCGCTCGACCTCAGGGCGATGCGGGGGTGACCGGCGGGTGCCCAGGAGTCTCGTCGTCGCCCGCTACGAACGGTGAGCGGGCGAGCCGGATCACCCCGATCAACATCACGACGACCGCCCCGAGCACGACGGCGTACTGCAGAACACCGTGGGCCTTCAGGTGTTCCTCGAAGATGTACACGCCGAGCACCGACGACAGGATCGGATTGGTCACCGCCAACGCCGGGAGCGACGCCGCCAGGTGCCCGGCGTTGAACGCACTCTGGTTGAGGACCAGCCCCGCGACGGAGAACACCGCGAGTGCGTACACGGGCCAGCGCATGAAGAGCCCGGCGACGCTGTGGTATTCGAGGATGTCGACGACTTGTTTGGTGAGGGCGGCGGTGCAGGCGTAACACGCACCCGTCGCAACCGCGAGCCCGAGGGCCCGGTTGTGCGGTTGCGCGCCACGGGTCACGATGACGGCGAACGTGCTGACTGACACACAGAAGCCGAACCCGACCACCCACTCGATCCCCGTCGCGGTCCCCGATCTGCCAATCGGCTCCCCGACCGCCAGGAACACCGCGATGCCGGCCGCGACGGCCGCGGCGGCCATCCACTCCGAACGGCCGGGCCGCGTCGCGCGTCCGATGGCCGAGAGCGGGAGCGCGAAGAGCAGCCCACTCACGAGCAGGGTCTGCACCAGGACGATCGAACCAACCGACAACGCGGCCGCTTCGAGGAAATAGGCGCCGATGTCGAGGACGATGCCGAACAACCAGATCGGATGGCGCGTCAACTCGATGATGAGGCTCGGGCGCAACGCCATGTGTTCGGGCGCGCTGGCCGCGACCTTGTGCTGGAATACCGACGCGACGGCGTAACAGAGACCCGCGCTCAGCGCGAAGATGAACGCCACGGACTACGCAGCGCTGCGTTCGGGAATCGCGATTCCGTGTTCACCGACGGGTCCCACCCGCAGCGATCGGGCGCGCCACACGCCTTCGAGACGCGGCAACGCGCCCAGCGCGGAGTGCCAGCAATCGGGCGCGGAGGTGCAGTCGGAATCGTGCAAAAGCACCGTACCGCCGTCGTCGAAGCCGTGCAGGACGTCGGCGACGACAGAATCCGCGGTCGCCTCGGCGCGCCAGTCACGACCCCACGCGGTCCACAGCACCGGACGGAGCCCGGCCCGGCGCGCGCCGCGCACGCCGCCGAGGGACAAGGTCCCGTAGGGCGGTCGGAACCACTCGGGGGCGACTCCGGTCGCATCGGCGACCGCGTCGCGGGCCCGGGCGATGTCGTCGGCCACCGTGTGCGGCGCGAGCCGCAGCTGGGAGCGGTGCGTGTCGCCGTGCACACCGACCTCGTGCCCGGCTGCCGCCACTTCGGCCGCCAGACCCGGCGCCCGGCGTGCCATCTCACCGAGCATGAAGAACGTCGCCCGCAATCCGAGGTCGTCGAGTACTTCGAGGAACTCCGGAGTCGACCCCGGATCGGGCCCGTCATCGAAGGTCAGTGCGACATGACCAGGCCGGCCGACGCCCGCGAGTCCGGGCGAGATCCGACGGCCGAGGGCGGAGAGGGCGACCAGTGACGGAGCCGAATGCACCGCGACCCCCACTGCGGCCGTGGCCCCCACGGCGGCGCCGGCGACGAGTGCGACGTGGGTGTTCATCGCAGCGCCGACAACGGCGACGAGCGGAAGTTCTCCGCTGCGATCTGGTGTTCGAGGTTGAGCAGGGCGAGGCGCGTGTCGTTCGCCGTGCTGCCTCGTCCGTCGAGCACGTACACCGCGCGGTCCCGGAGGTCCTGCGGCAACGAGGTGGGACGAATGAGGTAGTCGGGTCGCACCAACCGCTGGCCCCGACGGTGGGCGAAGATCTGATCGAAGGCGTCGAAGCGACGGCCGGGTACGAACTCGTTGATCTTGGCGCCGGTCACGGTCTTGGTGATGGCGTCGGTCGACGCGACGACGTCCGTCTCGGCGCGGAGCAGGCGGAACGGCCGGCCTTGACCCCATCCGCCGTTCCCCACGTCGATGTTCCGATCGACGAGCGACTGCAGTGCCGCGCCGCTGGTGGAGCGCACCATTTCACCGTCGATGATCGCGGTCGCGTGCATCCGGTCGAGCATGAAACGGATCGCGGGTTGCTCGACCTCGTCCTTGGTGAGGCGGACGCCGAGGAACACCCGATGGTGCGCGGAGCGCGGCGCGGCCGCGACGCCCACACCAAACGCGCTGACTCCCTGTGCGCCGAGGGTCAACAGTCCGTACATCGCAAAGACCGAGAAGGTGAGCACGCGCATACGGCGGGGCAACTTCGGCATCTGCACCGGACGGTCGACGCCATCGCGCAGCCGCCGGGTCGCCTCGGAGAGCACGTCGACGGTGGCATCGCCGGCGAAGAGGTCGTGGGCCCGGGCGATCTGTTCCTGGCGCTCGCGGCTCGGTCGGCTCAGGACCGTCAGCGCGTCGCGCAGTCCGTCGGCGTCGCGTGCGTACTGCGTGACGCCGAGCTCGGACATACCCTCGGCGTTGTCCCGACCATGGCCGGCAATGGGGAGGAAGGTGACGACGGGCAGCCCTACCGCGAACGCCTCGTTGGCGGTGAGGCCACCGGCATTCTCGACCATCACATCGCTCGCAGCCATGAGGCCCGGCATGTCGTTGGTCCAGCCGAGGATCGAACCCCGGCCTCGGGACTCGAGCTCTGCCTTCAACTTCTCGTCACGTGCGCACACGACTACTGGGTGGAAGTCGCCGGCGGCACAGATCGCGTCGTAGGTCCCGACGATGTCGCCGACGCCCCACGAACCCGCCACCACCAGCACCGCGCGCTGGTCGTCGGTGAGACCGAGTTCGGCACGAGTCGCGGCTCGGTCCGACTGCGGGATTTCACGGAAGCGCTCGCCGACGAGCGGCCCAGGGGCCCGGGCGTCCTCTCCACCGCGGTCGCGGGCGGTGGCCGCCGCGAACTCACTCGTCGCGAGGTGCACGTCCACATGGGGGTGAACCCAGAGCGGGTGGACGGCGAAGTCAGTGAGGTAGGTCATCACCGGGATCTTCAACCAGCGCTTCTTGCGCATGTTGCCGAGCACGAGCGACGACAACGGATAGGTCGAGACGACGACGTCGGCATCCATCTCGGTGATGGCCCGCCGGACGCGTTTACCGGCCACGAACGTGTCGAGTCGGACGATGAAGGTCCACGTCGACGGCATCTTGTACCAGAAGCGGTATGTGAGTTCATAGCTCCACGGTGCGACCCGGAGCTGCACGAGGTAGCTCCACTTGATGAACCACCCGATCCCGAACGGGCAGCAGTGGAGGAAGTCGATGACGCGCACCGTGTGGCCCTGCGCCTCGAGCCGCTTCCGCAGCTCGTGGGCGGCACCATCGTGCCCTGCGCCCATGGACGCCGAAATGATCAGAATCCGCCGAGACATGCGAACCTGAGCGTACTGCCGGATGCTCTCAGACGCCGGGTATTCGAACTCTTGGTACGGCGTGTATACGCAGAGTTGGCCGTCCGGTTACCAGCCCAGCGCCGCGCCCGCGATCATCCCGAGGATGAGGAGCCCACCGGCCCGGCGGGTCAAGAGGAACGAATGGGGCGCGAACCACAGCGGCCACACGGGGTTGGGCATCGGCGACTCGGCCGGCTTCGGCTCGCCATAGACCTTCCAGACCCGGCCGAGCAGCGGGATCGAGGCGAACACCAGGAGGGTGGCGACCGGGAGGATCCGCACGATCACGAGGCCCGCGACCAACGCGTAGAACGCAACGAACATCCCTCTGGTCACCTGACGGGCGGGGCCGTCTCCGAGGATCACCGGGAGCGTGTGGGTGCCCGCCGGACCGTCCCACGGCGCCTTGTCGATGTGCTTGCCCATGAGGACCGTCGTACAGAGGACCGCGTACGGAAGCGACGCCAGGATCACCGCGCCGGGAATCGTTCCGGTGGCCGCGTAGTACACGCCGCCGACCATGAGCGGGCCCCACACCGCAACGACCGTCGGCTCTCCGAGGCCGTGCTTCTTCAACCGGATGGGGGGCGCGGTGTACGCCGCCGAGAGGAGGAACCCGCCGAGGGCGAACCCGATGATCGCGGGTCCCCGTTCGGCCGTCAGGTAGACCATGATCGCGAGGCACATCACGTTGACGATGAGCGCATAGACGGCCAGCCGACCTCGCGAGACCACCCCCGAGATCACGGGATGCGGTGAGTACAGGTTGCGCGGATAGTCCTTCGTGTCCGTGCCGACCTCGAGGTCGAAGAGGTCGTTCATGATGTTGTTGGCCATGTGGGCGAGGACGATGCCCACCGCGGCGAACGTGAAGAGGGTCCAGTCGACGCTCGCGTCACGGAAGATGGCGAGCAGACCACCGAGGCCCGCGGCCACGAGCGTCATCGGCAGGACACCGGCGCGCGTCAGCCACAACCACTTGGAAACCGGGTCGAGGGAGCCCTTCGGCGGGTTGGTGGTGGCGAGGACGTACAGCCACTTCTTCGGCAGGCTCTCCCGCTGGCCAATCGCGGCGTCAGTCATGGTTCGGAGGCTATCCCTCACCCCATCGATGGACCACTCACCCGCCATAGTTCATGCGGGTGTCCTCCATCCTCAACACGGGGGTGTCCTCGTCCTTGAGGAAGCCCGAGTCGACCACCTCGCCGGCGAAGAAGGTGTGGTTGCCGACCTCCATCCGGTCCCGCACCGCGCAGTCGAGGAATGCGACCGACTGGGCGAGGATCGGAGCACCGGTCGTCCGCTCGAGGAACGCGAAGCCGTTGAGCGTGCGGGCAGCCAGATCGACCTCGACCGGCTTGGTGAACTTCCGCACGATCGCCCGGTCCTCACGGTCGATCACACACACGCTGAACACGCCGGCCGCCGCGATCAGCTCGTGCGTGAATGCACCCCGCTCGATACCCACGCCGATCCATTTCGGGTCGAAGCTCATCTGGGTCACCCAGTTGGTGGTCATGCCGTTGCGGCGGTCGGTGCCGTCGGTGCTCCCGACCACGTACAGGCCGTAGGGGAGTTTCCAGAGCACGCGGCGACGGAGCTTGTCGTATTCGATCTGCTGCTCGTCGGTCTGCGCCGATTCCGGGTAGGGCCCGATCGGGCCGTCGCTCGTCGCCATGGGGGCGAGGGTAGGTCGCATGAGGTGGCCCGGGCACGGCGCGTCGACAAGTGCAACGATCACCACCGATCGGAGACAACACGCCCGCAGGACCGACCCCGGCGAGAAGACATCCAAATGGAAATGGTCAAGATCGCGACCTGGAGCGAGATCCTCACCACCTTCGACCGCGAGCACCCGTCGTTCCTGCGTCGCAATCCCGCGATTATCGCGGGTTTGCGACGCATGTTCGGGGGGTGGAGATGAGCGGGCAGGAGCTGGAGTGGGTGAAGGTCGCGGAACTCGACGACCTGCCCGACGGGCGGGTGCGGACCGTCGTCGCGGGGAAGCATTCGCTCGCGCTGACGCGTGTCGGCGATCAGTACGGGGCGCTCGACAACCACTGCCCGCACCAGGGTGGTCCGCTCGGCGAGGGCTCGATCGAGAAGGGCATGTTGCGGTGCCCGTGGCACGGGTACGACTACGACCCGCTCACGGGCACTCCCCCGGCCGGCTTCGCCGACGCGCCCGCCTGCTTCCCGCTCGAGGTCCGAGACGATGGCATCTACGTCGCGGTCACCATCGACCCGCCGCACGAGCGAACGGTCTCCGACGTGATGGTCGAGACGATGGTCGCGTGGGGGGTCACCCATGTATTCGGCATGGTCGGCCACTCCAACCTCGGGTTCGCCGACGCCATGCGTCGGCAGGAACTCGCGGGCAACCTCACGTACGTCGGGATCCGCCACGAGGGCGCAGCTGCGTTCGCCGCCTCGGCGTACGGCAAGCTCACCGGCCGGCCCGCAGCATGTTTCGCGATCGCCGGACCGGGCTCGACGAACCTGCTCACCGGCCTCTACGACGCCAAGGTCGACCGCGCGCCGGTGCTGGCCATTTCCGGTCAGGTGCCGTCGAAGGTGCTGGGGCGCGGCGCGTTCCAGGACGTGGACCTCAACGGTGCGTTCGCCGCGGTGTCGACGTTCTCCAAGACCGTCCTCCCCGATTCCGACCACGCGGAGTTGATGACGCTCGCGCTCAAGCACGCGACGGTCGGGCGCGACGTCGCGCATCTCGTCGTTCCGGACGAGGTACAGGTCAAGGTGGTGGGTGATTCCGCGCCGGCGTCCTCCCCAGTGGGGCGGTTCGGCGACGACCGCATCGCACCGCCCGCGGCTGCGCTCGATGCCGCACTCACGCTGATCGAGGGCGCGCGCCGGCCGGTGATCGTCGTGGGCCACGGCGTCCGCTTCGAGATGGACGCGGTGATGGAACTCGCCGAGATCCTTTACGCACCGGTGCTCACCACGTTCAAGGGGAAGGGTCAGGTCTCGGATCATCACCCGCTCGGCGCCGGCGTCCTCGGCCGCAGCGGCACACCGGTGGCCAGTTGGCTGATGAACGAGTCGGATCTGCTGATCGTGCTCGGCGCGTCGTTCTCCAACCACACCGGCATTGCGTCGTACAAACCGATCGTGCAGGTCGACTTCGATCCGATGGCGCTCGGTCGGTTCCATCCCGTGACCGTCCCGGTCCAGGGCCACGCCGGGGTGACCGCGCGGCTCCTGGTCGACCGGCTCGCGCCCGGCGGCGACCGGGTGGACCAACGCCGCGACGTCGCGGCCCGGTGGGCGATCTGGCGCGCCGAGAAGGCGCGCCGGGTGGAGGACGACCGGGGACTCGGTGTGTCGTCGGCCGCGGTCTTCGACGCCATGAACCGCCAGGTCCCCGACGACGCGGTCATCACCGTCGACGTCGGGAACCAGGCGTATTCGTTCGGCCGCTATTTCGAGTGCCGCAGCAGTCGATCCTGATGTCGGGGTACCTCGGTTCCATCGGCTTCGGTTTCCCCGCGGCCATGGGCGCGTGGGCCGCAGTGGGTGACACCCGCAAGATCGTCGCCGTCACCGGCGACGGCGGCTTCGGCCAGTACCTCGCCGAGCTCACGACCGCGGTGAAGTACCACATGCCCATCACGCACGTGGTGATCGACAACGCGGTGCTCGGCAAGATCAGCAAGGAGCAGCGGGCGGCCGAGCTCGAGGTCTGGCAGACCTCGCTGCACAACCCCGACTTCGCCGCGTACGCGGAGTTGTGCGGGGCGCTCGGCATCCGCGTCGACACCGCCGCGGAACTCGATGATGCGCTGGCCCGCGCCATCGCCCACGACGGACCTGCGCTCGTGGCGGTGGCCGCCGACGCGGAGTTGGTCTGAGCCGACGCATCGGCACGGCCGCAGCCGTCGGATGAGTGCTGTTCGCGACTGTGCCGACCCTCGGGCTCTTCGCGGTGACTGGTGCGGTCTGGTTCCTGACCCGTCGCGCCACGCGACAGCCGGTCGCGCGGTGACGTCAGCCCGGGTCGTTGGCGGTGTGCCAGGTGTCGACGGCCTCGCGGAAGCAGGCCGCCGCGATGAGCAACGCCGCGGCCGGGTCGGCCCACCACCAAGCGAACGCCGTGTTCAACGCCAACGCGGTGAGGATCCCCGTCGCCAGGCACCCGTCGAGGAAGGTCATCGCCGCCTCCGCCATCAGCGGTGAGCTGTTCGCCGCGCGGCCGGTGACTCGCTTCAGCCGGGCGAGCCCGAACATCACCAACGCCGTGACCGCGAGGTAGGCGATACCGAACGGTGAGGAGTCGGCGCGGCCTCCGGACGCGAGCGAATACGTGGTGGCGACCACGAGGTAGACCCCGAGTACCACGAACGACAGTCCCACCAGGCGCAGCGCCCGCGGTGCGCGACGACTCGCATCGTGGTCGGCGATGTACCAGATGACGACCGACGACGCGAAGACCTCCACGATGGAATCGAGTCCGAACGCCACCAACGCGAGCGACCCGGCCGCGAGCCCGAGGCCGATGGTGACGAAGACCTCCATGAGATTCCAGGCGATCGTCCACACCTGGAGCCGGCGACCCCGTGCGAGCAGGCGATCGTGATCGGTATCGAGCCCGGTCATCGCTCGGTCGACGGTCGGCCGATGCGACTCACGCGCGGTGCTGACTCACGGGGAGTATGTAGAACCAGAACGGCTGGGGTGCCTTCTGGGCCCGCAACTCGTCCAGTGCGGCATGCATGAGTGCGCCCGCGGCCGTGGTCGCGGCGAACCAGGTCTCGGCTGAGCGTGCTGCCGGCACGTGATCCGAGAGGCCGGCGGCCGCTTGCTCGTAGTACGCGCGGATAGCGAGCGCAGCGGTCAGCGGGTTGTCCGGAATCCCGGCCTCGGCCCACGGTGTGCCGGCGACGACGCGGTCGAACGCGAACAACGCGGCTTCCACCTCGTCCGGGTCGAGCGCGGTCCTCACGCCGCCGCTCGCGGCACGGTCGAACGCTCGCCGCAGTCCTCTCATCTCGTCGACCGCGGGCGGGAGTGAGGGGTCCATCCGGGCCGGCATCGGGCACGTCAGTGGTACATCCACTTCGTCGTCCAGGGACTCCGGGAACCGCACGAGGGTCGGCTCGGTCGCCGACGCCAGCAGCCCGAAGCCATCGGCCAGGACCCGATGTTGGAACTCGGGATCGTCCGGACGCCCGAGCGGTCGGCCCAAAGGGAAGTCGCAATAGAGCGCACGCGGTGGATGCATCCGGCTCGCGACTTCGATCATCGACACCAGCGCGACGGTCGCGATCCCCGCGGACTCGAACACGTATGCGAGCGCACAGACCGTGCGCGTGCAGAGCGGTCACACCGGGGTGAGCAACACCACGTCAGTGCCCTGGTCCCGCAACAGCTTGGCGACCTGCGGTCCGGTGTCCGACAAGATGGTCGAGAGGTCCTGCTGGGCGCCCATGAACGAGAAGTGGTTCGGCGACACCCGACCGATGACCCCGGCGGTCGCCAGTTCGTCGAGCCGGTCGACGGGATAGACGACGTTTCGGTCGAGCATGATCCCGCTGCGATCGAAGTTCTGGCTGTTGTGACTCATTCGGAGATCGCTTTGGCCGTGTGGGAGCACCCGGAACGCGGGATCGAGCAGCCCGAACCGGTCGTCTTCGGCGGTGTGGAGCCCCGCCGTGGTCACGATCGCGACCGACGCGTCGGCGAGGCGCGGCGCAACGGCGAACGGAACGCGGTCGAGTTCGGGAACGGGCAGGGTGGCCATCGTCGCCCGCATGTCGTGATCGGCACCCACGGAACACCTCGTTTTTCGCGTCGGCCGCCTGCATAGGATCGGCCCGATGGAAAAACCTAGCGGCAGGGCACGCGAATGATCGGTCCGTGCCGTGGACGGCCCTGAAGTCCAGCCCGCGCTCCTCGACGTTCGCGACGCGTTGGCACGCGGCGATACCTCCGCAGGAGCGGTGGTCGCCACCCAGTGCGACCGACTCTCGTCGGTTGCGGAATCCACCAACTGCGTCGCGTGGTGGAACGACGCCGGCGCGTTGGCCCAGGCCATGTCACTCGACCGTCGTCACGAGGACGCCGGTCCGGTCGGTTCGCTGCACGGCGTCCCGATCACCGTCAAGGATTGGATCGACGTCGCCGAGCTCCCGTGCACCGGCGGTTTCGTCGAGGACCGTGACCGGGTGGCGGAGCGGGACGCGTCGGTGGTCGGGCGATTGCGCGCCGCCGGCGCGATCGTCATCGCCAAGACGACGGTGCAGGTGGACAGCGCACTCTTCGGTCCCGTCCGCCATCCGCACGACCCGACCCGGTCGCCCGGTGGTTCGAGTAGCGGTGAGGCCGCGGCCGTCGGCGGCGGTGGATCGATGCTCGGGCTCGCGAGCGATTCGGGCGGCAGCATCCGAGTGCCGGCCGGTTGGTGCGGAGCCGCCGCGCTGAAGCCGTCGGCGGGTCTGGTCCCGACCACCGGCCACTTCCCGCGGGTCGGCGAGCGCTCGGACGGTCGCACGCAGATCGGTGCCATGGCTGGGTCGGTGGCCGCCCTGGCCGCGGTCCTCCCGGTCATGGCGGGACCCGATGGCCTCGACGGTGGGGTGGCGCCGGTACCGCTCGGCGACCCGTCGCAGGTCGAGCTGGCTGGACTACAGGTCGGTTGGTGGGTCG
>JBDUBS010000649.1:0-3675 GCA_040003875.1 Acidimicrobiia bacterium
ACCCCGACCACCGCCCCGGCCGGCTCGACGTCGTCGCCGATCTCGTCGGGCTCCTCGACCACCGGAGGCACCTGATGGCCCGCAATCGATCGAACCCAAGGTCGAACGGCGGCCGGAACCAGCGCACCGGGATCCTCCTCGGGATCGCCGGCGCAGTCGTCATGACCCTGCTCGTGTATCAGGTGTTCCTGCGCTCCGACGACGCGAGCCCCACGTCGCTCGGTCCGGTTCCGGCGAGTACCAGCGGTAACGGATCCGCTTCGACGACGACGACGCCGCAGGAGCCGACGTTGCCCAACGGGAGCTTCGCGGAGCTGAGCCTGCGCGACCCGTTCGAGGCGCCCACCCAGTTCACGCCGAGTGGAGGGAACACGACGACCACCACCCGGCCGACGACGACGACCACCAACTCGGCGACGATTCCCACCACGCCGACCACGTCACCGGCCCAGAACCCGGCGCCGACGACCGACGTCGCGCTGCTCGACGTCTTCACCGACGCCGGGGGCGTGCAGACCGCCCGGATCCGCGTGGGTACCGTCGAGTACACCGCGGTGGCGGGCCAGGTCTTCGCCACCAACTACAAGCTGATCTCCTTCACCACGTGTGTGGGCGGCCAGGCCGGCGTGAGCCTCACCTACGCCGACTCGCCGTTCTCGCTCTGCCAGGGCGAACAGGTCACCAAGTAGGCGGGTTCGCATCACCGATTTGGTCGCGGTTCGCACTTGGGCGGGCTCTAACCTGCGTCGATCATGCTGCGCTACCTGACTGCCGGAGAATCGCACGGCCCCGCGCTCGTCGTCATCGTCGAGGGGTTGCCGGCCGGATTGGCGATCACGGTGGACCAGATCGGTGACGAACTGGCCCGGCGGCGCCTCGGTTTCGGTCGTGGTCCCCGGATGCGCTTCGAGCGCGACGAGGTGGAGTTGGTCGGCGGCGTCCGTCACGGGACGACGCTCGGGTCGCCGGTCTCGATCGTCATCCACAACACCGAATGGCCGAAGTGGCAGGAGGAGATGTCGCCCGCGCCGGGTGCCACCGAGAAGCCGCTCACTCAACCGCGGCCCGGTCACGCCGACCTGGTCGGGATGCAGAAATACGGTTTCGCGGACGCCCGCAACGTGCTCGAACGGGCGAGTGCGCGGGAGACCGCAGCGCGGGTCGCGGCAGGGATGCTCGCCAAGGCCTTGCTCGCGGAACTCGGGACCACGGTGATCTCGCATGTGATCCGGATGGGTGACGCGGCCGCCGCCCCGGACGCGCCGCGACCCGGTGTGGACGACGTCGACCGGATCGACGAGTCGTCGGTGCGCTGCTTCGACGCGGCCGCCGAGGAGGCGATGATCACCGCGATCAAGGCGGCGGCCAAGGAGGGCGACTCGCTCGGTGGGGTGGTCGAGGTGTTGGGATTCGCCGTACCGGTCGGGCTGGGATCGCACGTGCACTGGGATCGCCGCATCGACGGTCGCATCGCACAGGCGCTGATGAGCATCCAGGCGATGAAGGCGGTGGAGATCGGCGAGGGCGCCGCGGTGGCCGCGGTCCGGGGGAGCGAAGCGCACGACGAGATCCTCTGGAACGAGCACGACGGTTACGAGCGGGCGTCGGATCGGGCCGGAGGAATCGAAGGCGGCATGACCACCGGTTCGCTGCTGGTGGCGCGCGCGTCGATGAAGCCACTCGCGTCGCTCAACCGTCCCGTGCTACGCACCGTCGACGTCGAGACGAAGGAAGCGACCGTGTCGTTCAAGGAGCGCACCGACGTCACGGCCGTGCCCGCCGCTGGGGTGGTCGCCGAGACGATGGTGGCCCTGGTGCTCGCCGACGAAGCGCTGCGGAAGTTCGGCGGCGACTCCCTCGGCGAGTTCACCCGCAATCATCGCGAGTTCGTCGCGTCGCTGTGACCACTTCGCGCCACCTCGTGCTCGTCGGGCTGATGGGGGCAGGAAAGACGACCGTCGGCCAGTTGTGTGCGCGTACCCTCGACCGGGGTTTCGTCGACACCGACGCGTTGGTCGAGGCCGCCACCGGCGCGACGGTGCCGGAACTGTTCGCAACCCTCGGCGAGGCGGAGTTCCGCGACCGCGAACGAGTCGCGCTCGCCGATGAGATGGCGTCACCTGATCCGCTGGTGGTCGCCTGCGGTGGTGGCGCCATGGTCGACCCCGAGAACCGTCGCGTCGCGCGTCGTGGCGTGGTGGTCTGGCTCCAAGCTCCGCCCGAGGTGCTCGCGGCGCGGGTCGAGTGCGACGGCGCCACGAGCCGTCCGCTCATCGCCGGCGGTCCGACGATCGCGACCCTGACCCGCCTCGCCGACGCCCGGGCCGAGAGCTACGCGGCGGCCGCCCACGCGACCGTGAGCACCGATGGTCGAGACGCCGATGCCGTCGCGGCGACGGTGCTCGACCGATTCGACGAACTCGCATCCGAGTCGTCGTGACCACGATCCCGGTCGCCCTCGACCACCCCTACGACGTCACGGTCGGCGCCGGCAACCTCGCGGATGTCGGACGCGTCGTCGCGGGCCGACGACGGGTGGCGATCGTGTCGCAGGCCGCGATCGCCGACCGGTACGCCGACACCCTGCGTACCGCAATCGACGCGCCGACCGAGGTCTTCCTCATGGGCGACGGGGAACAGCACAAGTCGCTCGCCACGATCGAAGCCCTCACCCGCGGCTTCGCAGCTTGGGGACTGTTGCGCGGCGACGTCGTCGTCGCCCTCGGAGGCGGGGTGGTCGGCGATACCGCCGGGTTCGCGGCTGCCACCTACCACCGCGGTGTCGACGTCGTGCAGGCACCGACCACGCTCCTGGCCATGGTGGATGCGGCGATCGGGGGCAAGACCGCGGTCAACCTGCCCGAGGGCAAGAACCTCGTCGGTGCGTTCCACCAGCCGATCGCCGTGGTCGCCGACACCGACACGCTCGCGAGTCTCGACGCGCGTGAGTACCGCAGCGGTCTCGGCGAGGTGGCCAAGTACGCGCTCATGTACGACGTCGTGACCGATCCGACCGGGTTGGTCGACCTCCTGCGTACCGGGACCTCCGCGGTGATCGACCGAAACCCCGTCGTCCTCGCCGACGTGGTGGGCCGCTGCGCGCTCATCAAGGCCGAGGTGGTCGCGGCGGACCCGCACGAACGGACCGGGCTGCGTGCCACGCTGAATCTCGGACACACGCTGGCCCATGCCCTGGAGATCGCGTTCGAGCACCGACTCACCCACGGCGAGGCGGTGGCCATCGGTCTGGTGTTCGCGGGGGCACTCGCGGGCGGATGCGAGCGGGTCGGGGTCGACGTCGTCGATCGGTTCCAGGCGCTCCCGGCGTCGCTGGGTCTCCCGGTGAGCGTCCCCGACGCCGACGCGATCTCGGCCGCACAGCTCCTTGCGCTCATGGCCCGCGACAAGAAGGCGAGCGGTGGACTCACGTTCGTACTGCCCGGCCCCGAGGGTCTCGCGATCGTGGAGGACCCACCCGGAGCCGCACTGCGCTACGCCTTCGAGTCCGTAGGCGTCACCGACGGAGAGTGGACATGACGACCATCTTGTTGTTGAACGGCCCGAACCTGAACCTGTTGGGTACCCGCGAGCCGGACATCTACGGTACCGACACCCTCGACGACTGCGTGGGCGACGCCGCACTCGCCGCGTCCGCCGGTGGCCACGAACTCGAGC
>JBDUBS010000274.1:0-3667 GCA_040003875.1 Acidimicrobiia bacterium
CGCGACGGGGCGCTCCCCATCGCCGAGCTCGTCGCCAACCTCAGGTCGCAGGCCCTGCACGAGTGGACGCCACCCGGAGGCGGACATCACGGCGCGCTCAACCACGCCGTCATTCATGGGCTCGACGCTACGGTCCCACTCAACGCATCTGGCGTCGTTGACGACGAGACCATCACCGTCGTGCTCGATGACCTCGCCGCCGGCGGTGTGCACACCCACTTCGGCACCGTGCTCGACGGGCACCGGCTCGAGGCCAGCGACATCGCTTGGTCCTACGGATCGGGCCAGGTCCTGTCCGGACCTTCACGTGAGCTGGCGCTCGCCGTCTGCGGGCGCACGATCCCGAATGGCCATCTCGAAGGAACACCGATCTAACTGGCACGAGAGTGCTACGCGTCGGCGGGCGCACCGGACCCGGGGCCGGGTCGTCGACGAACTCGCGAGCGCCCTCGGACCCACGAGGTGGCGATTCGGTCCGTGCGGTGCTCGTCACGGATCGTGTCGATCGTTGTTCGGAGATGAAACAACCCGACCGGGTTGCGCAGGATCACGCTCAGCGGATCCCAATCGCAGCATCGTCACCGGGGGGTCGGCCCTGAACGAGCCGCAGGAGCAAGTTCGCCGGCCGACTCAACGGCGCCGTGGTCCGCGAGATCAAGAGATCCGTATCGAGCTCACCGCCGCGCACGGTCGGACCGAACGGACTCCAAAATGCACCATCCACACTGATACACAACTCCGCCGGTATCTGCTCGGGCGCGAAGTCCTGACCCAGTCCGGCGTCCGCGGCACGGCCCCGCCGCACGATCGGCCGGACGATGTGGTCTTCGTCCGGCACACCGAGGCCCCGATGCAGTGCGCACAAACGGGCGTGATCGTCTTCGGTCAGTCGTCCGGGTTCACCGGTCGTGGCCAGCCGTACCGTGACACCGAGATCACGTAAGCGCGGAATCGCATCGATGACCTTGGCGAAGTTGTCCGGACCGCGCATCTCGTCGTTGACGTCGGGATCGGGAGAGTCGAGGGAGATCTGGAGCGCGACCGGCCGTTCCGCCAGCGGCACGAGCTCGGCCAGGCGAGTCTCGTTGAAGAGCGTGCCGTTCGTCAGCACGAGCGTGGGCAGGTACTCGCTGACCGCAGCGAGCGTCTTCGGGAGGTGGCGGAGGAGGAACGGTTCGCCGCCGGTGATCCCGATGTCTCGGTAGCCCAACTCCGCGGCCTCACGCGCGACTCGGACCATTTCCTCCGGTTCGAGCGCGCGCTTCGGGACCCCGGGCGCGGACTCGGTCAGGCAATAGGTGCAGGCCAGGTTGCAGTGGTAGTTCGCGTACATCCAGACCCGGCCCGGCAGCGTCCCGGCATCAATGGCTTCGGCAATCGCACTCACGCACCGAACCCTTCGGCGGCCAGTCGTTTGCGCGTCTCGGCACCCAACGGGAGCGCGAGGCCCGTGCACAGGCGGTTCAGCATCATCGTGGTCCCGATGAGCACCGTGATCTCGACCACCGCGGCATCCTCCCAATGGCTGGTCATCGCGTTCGCAGTCGTCGCGTCGACGGGACCGCGACCCCGCGCAATCGCGTCGATCCAGGCGATCAGCGCTCGCTCAGCCGGGTCAGCGAAGACGTCGGCCCAGGACAACTCGGCGCGCAGGGAACGCAGTTCGTCGTGGAGCAGGCCCGCATCGACGGCCGCCACCGTGTGCGCCCCGACGCAGTACTCACATTCGAGCAGCGACGACGTTCGGAGGATGACGATCTCCTTGACCCGATGCGGAACGAACGACGGACCGAGTGTGGCACCGATGAACGGCATCGCCACGTCGAAGAGTTCGGGTACCTGAGCGAGGACGGCGGTGATCGGATCGGGTTGACCGTCGGCGAACGCGTTGCGGGTCAGGAGCGGTGCCGTCGCCGGCGTCATGATCGCAACGAGCGGACTCGCGGCGGCGACTACGCCCACGACGGGAATCGAGGTCACGCCGAAGCGCGCGTAGGCGCCGAACTCGCGCCGGATTGAAGCGCGGCCAAACCGACGGCGACGGTGAACAGCACCGCGGCGTTCGAGGCGTTGCCCTGACCGACCAGCGTCTCGGCGTCACCGAGCCCGGCGAAGACGATGACGCCGCCGATCACACAGACGAGTGCGCCGAGCCAGGAGGCAGCCGCCAGCCCGCGCTGCCCACCAACTGCGCCGAGACCGCCGGCGACGACGAGGAACGCGCCCCCCATCGCATTCATGCTCATCAGCGAACCGATGGGATAGCTGTCGCCGATCAAAAACAAGCGACCGCCGGCACCGGTGAACGCGAAGTCGGCGTCGATCATCACCATGATGCCCACGATGATCGCGAGCACGGCGACGACGAGCTGCGCCCGGCGGATCCGGTCGGTGATCATGAGACCCTCATCAGGAATTGAGACACGCGGCCGGTGCGTTCTCGCCAAACCGGTCGGAGGACTGCGTCGAGTCCGTAGGTTCGACCGGCCGCAGTCGCGACGAGCACCACATGAATCCCGATCAACATCCAGTACGACCAACCCCACTCGTGCGGTGCATGCAACACACTCAAAGTGATCGCCACGGCTTGCAGAGCACCGATCGCCGCCCACAACCTCGTGGCCAGACCCAGCAGCAGGAACACCGCGAGTGCCGTCTCGAGGATTGCCACACACCATCCGAACGCGGTCAGGTTCGGGATGACGACGTGCTTGGACACCCATGAGTAGGGACTGAAGACCGGGTTGTCGATACCGAGCTGCACGTAACGTCCGACGCCGGAGTTCTTGGTGAACGGCGGATGCTTCCAGCCGGCATTCTGGAGCCAGAGCAAACCCATGAGTATCCGCAGCGCGCCGATGGCGCGCCCGGCCCACCGATCCGTCGCGATGGTTTCTCGCCCCGGCCCCGAACTCTCGGCCGGACGGGTGGTGACGGAAGGCTGAGCCATCGTCGGACCTTATGCCCCGAGCATCCGTCCCGCAGCGACGTCAGGGCCAAAAGCATTCGAGTTTCTCGAATTGTTCGTTGTCGTCCGCTGAGCCGATCGCGCTCCGCGCCGACCCGAGACCGACGTTCCGGCGCGTGGGAGACTCGGCACCGTGCACCTGCGCGACTGGGCCGGCTACCTCGATCAGTTCCATGACACTCGCGCCGGCGTCACCGAGTCGGTGCTCGCCGCGTGCGCCGACGGTGGAACCGACCCCTACTCGTGGCTGGCCGCCGTAGTCCCCGAAGCGAGCGCGTGCCTCGATCTCGCGTGCGGTAGTGCCCCGATGGAACCACTGATCGCGGCTTCGTGGATCGGCGTCGACCTCGCGGCCTCAGAGCTCGCACTCGCCCGGACCCGGCGTGGCGGCGCGTCGCTAATCCGCGCCGATGCCGCTGAGTTGCCGCTGCGCACGGGAAGTTGCGGGAGCGCGGTCTGCGTCATGGCACTGATGGCTATCCCCGAGCTCGAGTCCGCGCTCGCCGAGCTCACGCGCGTCGTCCGCCCCGGTTCGAGCCTGGCGTTCCTGCTCCCGGCGGTCCGACCGCTCCCGACCCGGGATCGGCTCCGCTACCTACGACTGCTCGCAGCGCTCCGGCGCACGAGCCTCACCTATCCCCGACCGGACGTCCTCGACCGGCCCGCCCGATTCCTCACTCGCGCGGGATTCATCGTCGT
>JBDUBS010000099.1:0-3664 GCA_040003875.1 Acidimicrobiia bacterium
TTCGGTCTCGTTCAGCGGCTCTTTCCGCCCGGATGTGGCGTCGGCACCTAATCTGCCCGGACCCGACTCTTCCTCCAGGAGCCCGCCATGCCCGAAGCCGTCATCGTCTCGACTGCCCGCACGCCGATCGGGCGCGCCTTCAAGGGTTCCTTCGTCGACGAGCGTGCCGACGACATGGCCGCCTTCATCGTGGACGTGGCGCTCAAGAAGGTGCCGGCGCTCGACCGCACCACCGTCGACGACCTCATGCTCGGTTGCGGGCTCCCTGGTGGTGAGCAGGGCTTCAACATGGGCCGGGTCGTTGCGATCCTCGCCGGTATGCCGATGGTGCCGGGCTGCACGATCACCCGGTACTGCTCGTCGTCGCTCCAGACGCTCCGCATGGCGTCACACGCGATCAAGGCCGGTGAGGGCGACGTGTTCATCGCCGCCGGGGTCGAGGGCGTGAGCCGGTTCATGGTGGGCGGGAGTTCGGACCACACGCCCGGGACCCAGAACCACAAGTTCGACGGTCCGGCCGAGCGTTCGGCCGCCCGTACCGCAGGCGACCAGGGCACCTGGACGCCGCCGACCGGACTTCCCGACGTGTACATCGCGATGGGCGAGACGGCCGAGAACGTCGCCGAGATCGAAGGGGTGACGCGCGAGGAGATGGACGACTACGCGTTCCAGTCCCAGCATCGTGCGGGCGCGGCCATCGCCAGAGGGTTCTTCGAGCGTGAGATCACGCCGTACCCGACGGCAGCCGGCGCGGTCGTCAGCGCCGACGACTGCCCGCGTCCCACCACCGACCGCGAGAAACTCGGTTCGCTCGCACCGGCATTCCGTCCGACCGGCCGGGTGACGGCGGGCAACGCGTGCCCGCTCAACGACGGCGCGGCGGCGGTGGTCGTGATGAGCGACACCAAGGCGAAGGAGCTGGGTCTCACACCGCTGGCCCGCATCGTCGCTTCGGGTGTGAGCGCTCTCGACCCCGAGATCATGGGGCTCGGTCCGATCGGGGCGAGCCGCCAGGCGCTCGCCCGGGCCGGAATGACCATCGACGACATCGACCTCGTGGAGATCAACGAGGCGTTCGCCGCGCAGGTGCTGCCGTCGGCCAAGGCGTTGGGCATCAGCATGGACAAGCTGAACGTCAACGGCGGTGCCATCGCGCTTGGCCACCCTTTCGGGATGACCGGCGCGCGCATCATGGGCACGCTGCTGAACGGACTCGAGGACGCCGACAAGACGATCGGCCTCGAGACCATGTGCGTCGGTGGCGGTCAAGGCATGGCGATGATCGTCGAGCGTCTCGCCTGAGATGAACCGACGAGGCGATCGGCGGCTCAGGTCGCCGATCCGACCTCGGGTGGGCGGATCATCGGCGCGACGCGCCAGACGTCGCGTTCGGGGATCGCATGCGTCGCGTCGCCGTTGGTCAACCGGATCGTGCGGTGCGCGCGTGACGTGAGCACGCCCTCGACCGCGGGCGCGGTTCCGGCGTAGATCCGGAAGCGACGTCCCCGACCGAGTCGGAGCCGCTCGTCCCACGCGTAGTCGAAGCAGCCATCGGGAGAGATGCGAGGCGGTTGCCCGATGTGGACACGGTGCTCGGCGTACCCCGCGGCGAGCCGTTCCCGTTTCCCGTCCCCCATGAACTCGGTGACCACATCGAGCAGTACCCGGGTGAACGTGCGGCCGTGGTTCGGGAGATCACCGGCATCGGCGAGCGCCCAGTGCACGAGCTCGTGGAGCACGACCGATGCCGTGCGGTACCGGCGCGGCAACGTGATGGTCGGGCCTCCGGGATCCTCGCGGTAGAAGGCCTGACGGGCGCCGTTGCCCGGTCGGAGGCGGGGGACGTGCGCCAGATCGCGCTGAGGGAAGTGGGCAGTCCACCAGAGGGAACCGACGACGTCGTCGACGAAGGCGACGCAGTCCGGGAGGAGTGGGAGTCTGCGACCGCCGAGAGGGGTCTCCGCGCGGTACACGCGGCTCCGCTGGGAGTCGCGTGGAGGGGTCATCGCTGCGATTTCAGCGCAGCACGTACCGCAGGTTCGAACTGGCGCGCGATAAACGCGTGACCGGCCTCGTTCGGAGAGAAGTCGTTGCCGACGAAGAAGGCATCCTCCTTGCCCGCAGCCCGCGCCCGGAGAAAGGCTGCGTGCAGGTCGACGAGCGGCGCGTGGCGCGCGGCCGTCGCTCGCGCGATCGCCTGGTTGAACGTGGCGTCGGTCGCGTTGGACTTGCCGACGTCGCAGGTGCCCGCGGCGTCTCCGATCTGACACGGTCCCGAGCCGACGGGCGGGTTCGGCGTGCAGGCGAGGACACCTGGCTCCCGGTCGCCCGGCGGGATGTTGCCCACGATCACCTGGGTGCGGCCACCGCGCTGCAGTTGCCGGATGAAGCGTTCCAGCTTGGCCTCGTAGCCGCTGACGTCACGGGTGAGGAACGTGTCGTCGGTGAGTTCGATCGTGGCGACATCCGGGGCCAGCGCGAGCGCCGGCACCAACTGGGAATCGGCCGCCTCGTCGATGGTCACGCTGTTCTGTCCGAAGTTCACGAAGATCGCCGAGCGCGGGAACACGTCCCGATAGACGATCTGGGGCCAGGCCGAGCGAATGCGATTCTTCACGCTGTTCCCGGCGGTCTCGCCGTTACCGATCGCTACGTACGTGAGGCGGGGCCCGCGCGCGACCGGTGGGGCGGTGGCGCTGGGACCACCGGAACACGCGGCGCCGACCAGGACCAGCGCCGCCAGAGCGGGCCGGAGCACTCGATGCCGCATCATGCGTCGCCCATCGCCTGGCGTGCGGGGAGGCGGGCAGCCCGCTGCGCGGGGGTCACGCCGGCGAGGACGGCCAGGACCGCCGACCCGAGGATGCCGCCGACGAGCACCAGCGCAGGGAGTCCGATCCCGACGCCGGGAAGGCCCTGGTCGACCAGGTACTGGTTGACCACCGCGCCGAGCACTCGCGCGATCCCGTAGCCCGCCATGGTGCCGAGGACACCGCCCACGAGCCCGGTGATGCCGGCTTCGATGAGGAAGATCCGCCGGACGTCGCGATCGCGGGCGCCGATTGCCTTGAGGACTCCGATCTCCCGGCGGCGCTCTCGGACCGCCGCGAGCAGCGCGTTCGTGATACCGAGGGCGGCGATGGCCAGCGCGATCAACCCGATACCCGCGAGCACGATCTCGACGACGCGCAGGTAGCGGCGAACGGTCTCGATCAGGTTCTCGGGTGAGCTGGTGGAATAGCCGAGTCGGGTGATCGATGCCCGGACCGACCCCACGCGGTCCAGTCCGTTCGCCACGACGAACAACCCGGCGTACCGGGAACTCGGCAAGGCGAAGCCGGAGTTGGGGTCGGACTGTGCGGTCCAGGTGCGCGCGGCACGGACCATCTCACGCGAGCCGAGGAACTGCGCGTCGATCGCCTGTTGAGCGACGACGCCGACGATCTCGGCGCGGGTCCAACGACCCCGGACGTCGACCCGGCCCGCGCCGCTCGGGAAGAACCGTGGTGCGCCGATCTCGACCTCGGTCCCGACGGCCTTGGCCGCGGTAGCGCGGGTCAGGCCGACCCGCCGCAGGTAGCCCTCCGTCACCGAGACCTCGGTGAGGCTGCCCGGTGTGGGGGTGCGACCGGCGATCACCGTGATCGGCAGCGTCCGGATACGA
>JBDUBS010000702.1:0-3660 GCA_040003875.1 Acidimicrobiia bacterium
CACCCGCCGGCCCTTCCTCGTGCGCCCTCGTCACGGTGGGCCGTCGATCGATCTCCGGCCCGGCTCGGGCGACCTCATCGTCATCGGCGGCGCCGCCCAACGCGATTGGGAGCACGCGGTACCGAAAACCGCACGCCCGGGACCTCGGGTATCGGTCTCGTGGCGCTGGACCACGTCGGCTCGCGTCGATCCCGTCTGACCCACCGAGGCGCACGCCAATGCGCGACCGACCACGTTCAGTGGCGACCATCAACGTTTTCACGCCGGCCGGCGCATATTTTGTGGCCCTCACGACCAAGGGACACCGCGCTGTCATGACCCGTCTCCACCCTCGATTCCGCACCCTGATCGCCGTCGTCGTCGCGACTCTGGCCATCGCTTCGTGCCGCACCGACTGGTCGACCTGGGGCAACGGAGTGGATCGGAAGGGCAGCAATCCGATCAACCAGGGCATCTCGCCCGCGAACGTCGGGAGCCTCCATCATCAGTGGTCGGTCGACCTCGGCGGCTTCATCAACGACGCGCCGGTCCTCGCCGTCGACATCCCGATCAACGGAGCGAAGCGCGACGTCTTGTACGTGGGCACCGAGTTGGGCGAGTTCTACGCGGTGAGCACTACCGGCCAGATCCTGTGGCAGCGCAACCTCGGCTCGCACGTGGCGAACTGCCCCGACACGCCCGGAAACACCTACGGGGTGCAGGGATCGGCAACCTTCGATCGGGCGACGAACCGCGTCTACGTGATGGGCGGCGCCGGGAAGCTGTACGCCCTGAACCCGTCGACCGGCGCCGTCGCATCCGGATGGCCCGTCACCGTCATCGACGACCCCGTCCACAACTCAACGTACGGCGCGACCAACCTCTTCAACGGCCACCTCTACGCGGTGACCGCGAGTCACTGCGACCAGGGTCCGTACCACGGGAGCATCATCCGGGTCGACATCGCGACGCGTGCGGTGTCGAGGTACTTCGTCGGCGACCCGAACGGACCGGACGGCGGCGGGATCTGGGGTTGGGGCGGCGTCTCCATTGATCCGGCGGACGGCAACGTCTACGCCGCGACCGGCAACATCTTCACCAACCCCGAATCGGGCGACAGCGTCATCCGGCTGACCGAGTCACTCCAGCTCGTCGCCGAGAACGCTCCGGGCGTGCACATCGGCGACGACGACTTCGGCTCCACCCCGACACTGTTCCAGAAGCCCGGGTGTCCGCCGCAGATGGTCGCGTTGCAGAAGAACGGTTCGGTGTACCTCTACGACCGCAACAACATCGCGAACGGGCCCCGCCAGCGGCTGGTGGTCGCGGTCGGGTCCGACGCCGCGCACACGCCGGTCCCCGTGGACGAGTTCATCGGCGTCGCCGCGTACTCACCCGAGACCGAGCTCGTCTACGTGGCCAACACCACCGGTACCCCCGACAACGCGTTCGTACACGGCATGCTGGCACTCAAGCTCGACGCCAACTGCAAGCTGGCGTTGGCCTGGCAGACGACCGCCGGCGCATCGACGTTCATCCCCAGTGCACCGTCGGTGAACAACGGGGTCGTCTACTACGCCGACGGCGCCGCTCGTCACCTGCACGCGTTCGACGCGACCACCGGCCGGGAACTCTGGACCAGCGGCACCGAGGTGAGCGCACCGATGTTCACCCAGCCCGTCGTCGTCAACGGCCAACTCTTCGAAGGCGCCTACGACAACCACCTCCACGCCTGGGGACTGAACTAACACGCGAACACCGCAAGGAAGGAAGCAACACTCCGAAGTCACCCGCTCCCGAGACGGAGCGCAGCGGAGCGGGCCGGCACGAAGCGAGCCTCATGTAGGCATGGCCGTCAGGAGCGCGAGCGCAGTGCCCGTGGCGACGCGCGAGCGAACGAGCCATAGTGATGTATGGCGCAAAACGTTTTGGGTACCGACCTCGCCCCGTGCAGCCTCGATCCGCTCACCGGCTTCTACCGCAACGGCTGTTGCGACACCGGCGGTGAGGACACCGGCGTACACGCGGTGTGCGCAGTGATGACGGCCGAGTTCCTCGAGTTCTCGAAGGCGGCGGGCAACGACCTGTCGACACCGATGCCCCAGTACGGGTTCGCCGGACTCCGGGCCGGCGACCAGTGGTGTCTGTGCGCGGACCGGTGGGTCGAGGCATTCACGGCCGGGGCCGCGCCATCCGTGGTGTTACGGGCAACCCACGCGCGCGTCCTCGAGTGGGCATCGCTCGACGATCTCCGCGCGCACGCGGCGGATCCTGACGACCGCGCGTAGCAACGCGCTCGGTCAGGCCGCGCTCTTGCAGGCGTTGAGCGGGTGCTTGGACCAGTGCTCCGGCGCATATTCGTAGTAGGTCCCGTCGGGGCACATGAGTGCAGGATTCACCTCGCCGAACAAGCCCTGCCGAGATTCCCACCCGGGCACCGACCACACGTGCACCATCCATTGGGTCTGCTTCATGAGTCGACCGCCCACGGCCTCGCACTGCTTCTTGGTGGCGGAGTGGTCGAGGCCGTACGGCACGTCGATCCCGTCGGCGCCGTACTTGAGACACAGGTCCGCGTGGTAGTGCCACACGTCGTTACCGCCGGCGAAGCCTGCCGGTTCCTTCGGGCTCATCGAGTAGTACATGAAGCCCGCGATCGGCGAGGTCGGATCGTTGCCCGCGTAGACGATTGCGAGTGGGTCGGCGAGGTCGGTGTCGTCCATCACGCCGTCGGGGTTGAGTCCCTGACCGGTGAGGTGGATGTAGTGGGCACCGATACCCGGCAGGTACGGACCGGTGCGCTTGTAGCCCGCGGCCAGTGCGTCGGCCACGGTCGGAAGCCGCTTCGCGGTCGCGATCGTCGCGTCGATCTGGTGGCTGAGGGTGGCGCGCTCGGTGGGCGTCAACTGCTGTTCGTCCACCATCCGGTGGTGATGACCGTTGGACAGCAGCCCCAGTCCCTTGTCGTTTTTGGCCGACGCCGACATGTCCATACCGGCCATGGCGCCCGTCGCGTGCTTCTTGGCGCCCTGGTGCTTGCCCTTGCTCGTGTCGTGCGCGGCGGCGATGCCGACCGTCGCGACGGCCACTGTCGCACCCACCACCAACGCCACCACGACGTGATGCTTCCGAATGATCCGCATGCCGTCCCCCTCGCTCCGCCGAGAGGCTAGGCGGTCGGTCGACCCCATCCGGTTTGTCCGGGTCCGGTGCGCGCCCTAGTCTCCCGCCCGAACTCGGAACGGGAGAAGCCGGTGTGACTCCGGTGCTGACCCGCAACTGTGATCGTCCCGTCCTCGGATGGAACGAGAGCCAGATCCCCGCCGGGCTCCACCGGGCTACCGGTGTTCCTTACCCGTTGCCACTCGTGTGGCACGACACACGGGCCCTCGTGGAAAGGGGCCCACGGAGGTAGAGATGTCCCGTTCACGTCGCGTGCTCTTCAGCGCGCTCACCCTGGCGATCGCACTCGCCGGTTGTAAATGGACCGGGTTCGCCGATCCGGCCAATCCACCCGTCGTCACCAAGGCCACCGACTGGATCAAGACCCAGCAACAGGCCGACGGCTCCTTCGAGGTTGCGGGCTTCCCCGGCTTCGAGACCCCCGACGCGGTCGTCGCGCTCGACGAGCGCGGCCAGACGAGCGGCACCTGGGACGCGGCCAAGGCCCTGGCCGCCGTG
>JBDUBS010000239.1:0-3650 GCA_040003875.1 Acidimicrobiia bacterium
GCCGTCGCGGCGTGCGCCACCGCGGGCCCGAAAGGAGCGGACGGTAGATTCACCGACCGTGGACACCCGACCGCTCCTGCTCCGCTTGCGGCTCGTCGGCCTGCTCACCGATGCCGATCCCCACGCGAGCGCGATCCTCGTCGCGACTGGTCACGCCACCGAGCGCGGCGAGCGGCTCGTCCTCACCCCGGTAGGTCGGGTGGCGGCCGACGCCGAGTTCCGCGCGGCCGACGAAGAACGCCATGCGGTGACGAGCGCGTACGAGCACTTCCTGCCGCGCAACGTGGAACTGATCCAGGTCTGCCACGACTGGCAGGTCCGGCCGGGCAACGTGGCCAACGACCACGCGGATCCGACCTACGACTGGAGTGTGATCGACCGACTCGCCGCCATCGACGATCGCGCCGGTCCGGTGGTGCGCCGGCTCGGGAAGGACCTCAGCGCGTTCGACGACTATCGACCGCGGCTGCGCGCGGCGCGGCAACGGGTCGAGGACGGCGAGCGGGATTGGTTCACCTCGCCGCGGATCGACTCGTACCACACGGTCTGGATGGAGCTTCACGAGCACCTGCTCGTCGCGATGGGTATCGAGCGCGGCTCCGAATCGGTCGAAGGATCCTGATGCAGCCACGCTGGTTCGACGCCGACGGCGCCTGGGTCCACACCGTCGAGTGGCAGCCCGCGACGCCCGATCCCGACGCGGTCGCGCTGGTGCTCGTCCACGGCCTCGGAGGCAGCACCGTCAACTGGGAGTTGGTCGGCGACGCGCTCAGCCATCGGATCGGCGCACCGGTGATGGCGATCGATCTGCCGGGATTCGGGCGGAGCCGGAGCACCGACGGTCCGGCCACGTTCGAGACCCACCGTCACGTCGTCACGTGCGTGCTGCGTCAGCGTGGGCCCGCCATGCTCGTCGGCAACTCGATGGGGGGCTCGATCGCGGTGTCACTCGCAGCGCGCCATCCCGAGTTGGTGCGTGGTCTCGTCCTCGTGAACGCCGCCTATCCGCGACCCAACGCCAATTTCGACCAACTCGCCCGCACCGCCAAGTTCGCCATGCTCACGCTGCCCCGGGTGGCGACGCCGATGGTGAACGCGCGCGCCCGGCGGTTGGGCCCCGAGAAACTCGTCGACGCCACCTTGCGGTTCGTGCTCGCGGAGCCCGACGCACTCGACCCCGAGGTCCGCGCAAAACTGGTCGAGCTCGCCGCCGAACGGAACCAGTATCCGGAGGCCGCCGGCGCGTACGCGCAGAGCGGCGGCACCCTCTTCCGATACATCGTCACGCGCATGCGCTCGGACATCGACACGCTGAGCGCACCCACCATGGTCATGCACGGGCGGCAGGATCGTCTGGTCCCGGTGTCATTCGCACGGGCGGTGGCACAGCGGCGGACGCACTGGCAGTACGTGGAGCTCGCCGACTGCGGACATGCACCGCAGCTCGAAGCACCCGCGCGCTTCGTCGATCTGGTGGGCCACTGGATCGACCGGATCGGCCCCGGCGCCGGGACTACCGAACCGACCGCAACGTCGAACTGACGCCGGCCTCGAAATCCAGGAGCGCGCGCTTGAGGGCCACGGCGTCGCCGTACCCGCCGCCGTAGCCACCGATCCCGTTCGCGGCCACGACCCGATGGCACGGGATGACGAACGGCACCGGGTTGCGGGCCATCGTCGACCCCACGGCACGCGCAGCACCGGGCCGACCGGCGATCTCCGCCAACTCGCCGTAGGTGACGGTCTCGCCGTACCCGACCTCGTCGCGCAGCCTCAGCAACACCTGCCGTTGGAACTCGGTGAACGAGTCCGCCAGCACGACGTCGATGTCGAAATTTCTCCGCCGCCCCGCGAAATACGCGTCGAACTGCCCCGCCACCCGCCGCGACTTTTGGTCTGCAGGGGGGTGTGCTGCACCACGCTCAGACCAAAGATCGTGGTGGAGGTCGGACATGGAGACGCGTTCGAGACCGTCGGGACCGAGCACGACCTCGATGGCACCGAACGGCGTGGCCTGGACCCACGTCATGACGTCCGCGGCGCGCGTCATCGGCGCCGGGTCAGATCAGGCCGAGTGACGTGATCTCCGTGCGCTCCGATTCGAGTTCCTCGGTCGTGATGGCGAGCTTGCCCTGCGCGAACTCGTCGTGCGCGAGGCCCTCGACCACGCTCCAGGCGCCCTTGCCGTCGGCGGCGACCGGGAAGCCGTACTGGAGACCCTCGGGCGTGCCGTACTCACCCCGGCTCACGACCGCGAGGCTGGCCCAGTCGCCGGAGGCGGGCGCAGTGTGGATGCTGTTCACCGAATCGATCGCGGCGTTCGCAGCCGACGCGGCCGACGACAGCCCGCGGGCCTCGATGATGGCCGCACCGCGCTTCTGCACCGTCTCGATGAAGGTGCCCTGGAGCCACGCGGTGTCGGTGATGACGTCGGTCGCCGGCTTGCTACCAATGCGGGCGTTCGCGAAATCGGGGTACTGCGTCGCCGAGTGGTTCCCCCAGATCGTGACGTTGGAGACGGCGGCGACCGGGACGCCGGCCTTCTGCGCGAGCTGCGTCTGCGCCCGGTTCTGGTCGAGGCGGGTCATCGCGAACCACCGGTCGGCCGGTACGTCGGGGGCGTTGCTCCGCGCGATGAGGCAGTTGGTGTTGCACGGGTTGCCGACCACGAGGACGCGCACGTCGGACGCGGCGTGGGCGTTGATGGCCTGGCCCTGCGGCTTGAAGATGCCACCGTTCACCTTGAGCAGGTCACCCCGCTCCATGCCCGCCTTGCGGGGAATGGAGCCGACGAGCAGCGCCCAACTCGTCCCGTCGAACGCGGTCTTCAGATCCGAGGTCGTCTCGATCCCGGCGAGGAGCGGGAACGCGCAGTCGTCCAACTCCATGGCGACGCCGCCGAGGGCCTGCATCGCGGGCTCGATTTCGAGCAACCGAAGGACGACGGGCTGGTCGGGGCCGAGCAGTTGGCCGGACGCGATCCGGAACAGGATCGCGTAGCCGATCTGGCCCGCCGCGCCCGTGACCGTCACATGAACTGGTGTCTTCTCCATGGGCCCGACCCTACCTACCCGACGAACGGAGCCTCCGAGTCGGAGGCGTCGGTCAGCAGCACTTCACGCGCCTCTCGCAGCTCTGCGATCCGTTCGGCGGCGGCATCGGCCGAGCCGCCCTGGTCGGGGTGCGCGACCCGCAGGAGGCGGCGGAACCGCTTCTGGATGTCGAGGCGATCGAGTCCCATCTCGGCGCGCAGACCGAGGACCTCCATGGCCCACCGCCGTTCGGCCGGCACGCCTACCCAGGAGCCGGTCTCGGTCTCGCTGTACGCATCCTCCACCGGACCGATCCCGGCCATGGGCGGACGCATGATCGGCAGCCCTTCTGCGAGGCGGCGGACCACGAACGGTTCGGGGATCACGCCGGGCTGCGCGATCGCGGCCTCGATCGCGCGGACCGCGCGCCGACGAACACTCGAACCCATCACCCCGGCCGCCATCACCGCGCCCACCACCTGGGGCCCCGGAGCGCCGTGCACGTCGAGTTCCGCGATGAACCGACCTTCCTCCTCGAGGAGGCGGTGCCGGGATCGGTCGAGACCGTGGACATCGGTCTGGAGTCGATGCCGCAACGCGATGCGGGGCACCGTGATC
>JBDUBS010000505.1:0-3645 GCA_040003875.1 Acidimicrobiia bacterium
CCGGTGGCAACGAACTACAACAGACCGGCGACCCGGACGAACAACTCCGCGATCTGAACTCGGCGTTCGAGAAGATCGCCCGCAAGCACGCGTCCGACGAATACCGCGCCACAGAGGCCGTCGAGATCATGGCCCGCAAGAACTTCGCCGCGACCGGTTCCTTCATCCCCGAGGATCGACCGCGAGCACTCGACCTCCTCGGCTTCCAGAGCCAGTTGCTGTTCAACACCTTTCACAACCGTCGGCTCCACGACTGGGAACACGGCGGCGATCTCGACCTCGCGTACGGGACCGCGCGGGCGCACAACCGGGGGATGGTCGAGTTCTGTTCGGTCGACGCCCGTCTGCTGCCGAGCTGTTACGTGCCGCTCGTCGACTTCGACCGGGCCGACGCGATGGCACGCGAGTCGATCGCGATGGGTGCGGCCGCGTTGCTCGTGGCATCGGGCTGCCCGCCCGAGCATTCGCCGAGCCACCGGTCGCTCGACCCGGTGTGGGCCCAGGCCCAGGCCGCCGGGATCCCGGTGGTGTTCCACGTGGGTGGCACCGGCGATCTGATCGACGCCGGGTACTTCCGCAACGGACTGCCGATCCCACCCGATTTCCACGGGGGCGAGGAGAACTTCCGTTCGGTCGACTACATGGGGATCCCCGGGCCGCCCGCGCAGACCCTCGCGACGCTGATCTTCGACGGTGTGCTCGAGCAGTTCCCCGATCTGCGGATCGGCGTCATCGAGCAAGGTGCGATCTGGGTGCCCTCCTGGATGCGCCAGATGGAGTCCGCCTTCGACGCGTTCCATCGTCACGAAGACCGCTTGCAAGCGCTCTCGTTGCGACCGTCGGAGTACGTCCGTCGTCAGATTCGCTTCACGCCGTACCCGACCGAGGACGTCGGCTGGATCATCGAACAGACGGGCCCGGAGGTGGCGATGTTCTCCTCCGACTACCCGCACGTCGAGGGTGGTCGGAAGCCGTACGAGCGGTTCGAGGCGTCGCTGGGCGCGGCCGACGAATCGGTGCGGCGTGCCTTTTACTGCGACAACTTCCTCGACCTCATGGGTACCGCGGCCGCCGCGCTGGCGGCCTGACCGCGCGCCGACGGCGCCGAGCACATTGCAGAGACGGCAATGAGCATCACGGCGGCCGTCCGTGGGAAGATTCTTCCATGATGCAGGGCTTTGTTCGTCCCGATTTTGCCGACGTCGCGGTCGCGTTCCGACAGACGCTGGTGCACAAGCGAGGGGGCGGGGGCGCGGCCTCGGTGTTCTTCCGGGGGGAGAAGGTCGTCGACATCTGGGCCGGCACCCGCGATCCCGACGGCCGCCTCTGGGAGCGCGACACGACCGCGATGAGTTGGTCGACGTCGAAGGGCGTCGTGGCCACCGCCGCTCATCGGTTGGCCGACCGAGGCCTGCTCGACGTCGACGCGCCGGTCGGGGAGTACTGGCCCGAGTTCAAGGCCGCGGGCAAGGAGGACATCCGCGTCGCCCACCTCCTCGACCACTCGGCGGGCATGCACCGCGTCCGCGGGGTCATCGACAACGCGGAGGAGTTGCTCGACTGGGATCGGACCACCGAGGCGCTCGCCGCCGCCGCGCCGGCGTACGCCGCCGGGACACGTCACGGGTACCACGCGATCACCTTCGGGTTCCTCGTCGGCGAGGTGCTGCGCCGGATCACCGGGCTGACCGTCGACGAGGTGGTGCAACGCGAGATCGTGGCGCCGCTCGGACTCGAGGGCATGTCGATCGGCGCCCGCGGTCCGGCCCTCGAGCACGTCGCGACGCTGCTCTCGTCGTGGCCCGACCCCGAAAAGACCGAGCGTGTAGTCGAACAACTCGACCGGTTCCGCCGCTTCCGTATGCCGATCGACGCATTCCTCATCGACGGCATGCCGGAGATCATCGAGTCGGGCACGATTTACGAAGCCAACATTCCCGCGTTGAACGGTGTCTTCAGTGCCCGGTCGCTCGCGCAGATGTACTCGGTGCTCGCCACCGGTGAAGCCGTCGGCGGCGCACCGTTCATCTCCGCGCCGACGCTCCGACGCGCGACGGCGGTGCGGACCACCGCCCGTGACCTGATCCTCGGCTTCCCGATGCGCTGGCGGCTCGGATACCACATGGCGGCCACCAACCGCGGGGTCTTGGCGAACGGGTTCGGCCACTTCGGCCTCGGCGGTTCCGGTGCCTGGGCCGACCCCTCGCGCCAGCTCTCGGTGGCGATGGTCTGCAACCGGATGGCCGGTAGCCCCGTCGGCGATCAGCGTCTGCTGAAGGTGGGCGCGGCCGCAGTCAAGTGCGCGCAGCGCGCCTGACCGACCGCGACCCGCGCTCTAGCCTGCGCCTTTCGTTGGGTCGTCTGGGGGAAGCATGCGGATCGGAACTCGTCTCGTCGGAGCACTCGCACTCGGCACGCTCGCACTCTTCGGGTGCAGCAGCGGTTCGACGGCGCCCGGCGCGACCAAGGCGACCGGCGCGAAGAACACGGGGAGCAAATCTGGCGACCCGGCGGCTGTCCCGGCGGCGAAGTCGACCGGCTGTGGAACGGCTGCGAACGTCCCGGCAGGCTCCACCAAGCAGGACATCACCTCGGGCGGGGACGCCCGGTGGTATCACCGCAACGTCCCGCCCGCCTACGACGGTCGCGTTCCCGTGCCGCTGGTCCTCGACCTCCACGGATACTCGGAGGGCGCCGACGTCCACGTGATGATGAGCGGGCTGGAGAAGTTCGGCGATACCAAGGGCTTCGTCACCATCACTCCCCAAGGTTCCGGTGCCGTGGCGCGGTGGGACACGGCGAAGGGTTCGAAGGATCTCGCGTTTCTCGGCGACGTGCTCGACGCGGCGGAACGTGATCTCTGTGTCGACACCAACCGCGTATTCGTCACGGGCTTGTCGAACGGTGCGTTCATGACGTCGGCGGTCGCGTGTTTCATGAGCGACCGGGTGGCCGCGGTCGCGCCGGTGGCCGGCGCCCGGAACCTGAAGGGCTGTGCCCCGAAACGTCCGGTCCCGATGGTCGCCTTCCACGGCACGGCCGACGGATATGTCGCCTACGACGGTGGACTCGGGGAGAAGGCGCTCGATCTCCCGGCGCCCGACGGATCCGGCAAGACGTTGCGGGACACGCTCACGCCGGAGGCGCTCAAATCTCAAGGCGGTGACTCGATCCCGAAGATCATGGCGGACTGGGCGCACCGGAACGGTTGCGGGCAGCACACCACGGAGCAGGCCGTCGCCGCGGATGTGACCAGGATCGCCTTCGATTGTCCGGCGGCGGGGGAGACGGTGCTCTACCGGGTGACCGGTGGCGGACACACCTGGCCCGGGAGCGCGTTCTCGCAGTCGATCGCATCGGTGGTCGGACCGACGACGATGAACATCGTCGCCGATGCGATCATGTGGGACTTCTTCACCCGCCACCCACTCGTGGCCGGCACGAAGTAGCGACGCGACCACCGCCGCCGCGACTTTTGGTCTGTGCGTGGCGCGAATCCGCACCCCACAGCGAGCTGCACCGGCATGCGTCGGCGCTCCTCATCGGCGCCAACCGTGACGAGCAGGCCTTGCGCGAGCTCGAGCGGGTGACCAAACTGCCGGTCATTCGATTGCCACGGGTAGAAGACGTTGACGACATCGTTGG
>JBDUBS010000603.1:0-12242 GCA_040003875.1 Acidimicrobiia bacterium
GGGTCGAAGCCGCCGCGGCGATCGGAGCACTGACGGTGGGCATCACCGGTGGTGACGGCGGCAAGCTCGCGCGCTCGGTGAACCTATCGCTGGTCGTGGAAACGCACCGAACGTGTCGCATTCAAGAGGCACATCTCTTCATAGGCCATAGTCTGTGCGAGATGATCGAAACCGCCGTCGCCGAGAGTGATGATGTTCGATCGTCCTGACATCGTCCATGCCGCAGTCCGTGGTGGGTTCGCCGGTGTGCGGATGCTCGTCGTGGGCGACCTCATGCTCGACCGGTATCTGATCGGCGACGTGGTGCGCATCTCGCCGGAGGCGCCGGTCCCGGTCGTGCGCCTCGGCCGAGAGACGGTGTCGGTCGGCGGGGCGGGCAACGTCGCGCTGAACCTGGCCGGCCTCGGCGTGCACGCCGATGTCGCCGGATGGACCGGTGACGACGAAGCCGGCGCCCGGCTCCGCGAGTTGCTCGGGCTCGCCGGCGTCCGGGTCCAGGGGGTGGATGTGCTCCGTGGCCGTCCGACCACCACCAAGACCCGGGTCCTCTCCGGTCAGCAGCAGTTGGTGCGGGTCGACGACGAGGACGCGTCGCCCCGACCGTCGGTGGAACGCCGATCGTGGGACGACCGCGTCGTCGCGCTGCTCGAGGAGGGCTACGACGCCCTCGTGATCTCCGACTACGCCAAGGGTGTGCTGGCCGACGACCTCTGCCGCCGCTTGATCAAGCGGGCGCGCCACCGGGGCATCCCGGTACTCGTCGACCCCAAGGGTCTGGACTACGGCAAGTACCGCGGCGCCACCACGGTGACCCCCAACGAAACCGAGCTCGCAGCCACCACCCAGGTCTCCGCGTCCAACTCGTTCGAACTCACCGAGTCGGCCGCTCGCCTGCGGGGGCTCCTCGACCTCGATTTCGTCACCCTCACCCGAGGCGAGGCCGGGATCAGCCTGGTCCAGGCTTCTGGGACCCGTCACGTACCGGCTCGCGCTCGCGAGGTCTTCGACGTCTCGGGTGCGGGCGACACCGCCATCGCGACCCTCGCCGCCGGAATCGCGGTGGGCCTCGACGCCCACGACGCCGCTGTCCTCGCGAACCTCGCGGCCGGGATCATCGTCGGCAAGACCGGCACGGTGCCGATCCGCCAGGAGGAACTGCTCGCCGCCCTCGGCCCCGCCGGTGACGCGCCGCCCCCGATCGACCAGAAGCTCGTGACCCTGGAGTCCGCGGTCAAACTCGTGAACCGTTGGCGGAACGAAGGTCACGAGATCGGCTTCACCAACGGCTGCTTCGACCTCCTCCACGCCGGTCACGTGATGTACCTCGACTGGGCCCGGCGCAACTGCGACCGGCTCATCGTGGGGCTCAACACCGACGCGTCGGTTCGCCAGCTCAAGGGCACCGGCCGCCCGGTCAACGTCGAGGATGCACGCTCGCAGGTCCTGGCCGGTCTGGGCGCAGTCGACGCCGTGGTGCTCTTCGCCGAGCCCACACCGCTCGCGGTGATCGAGGCGATCCGACCCGACGTGTTGGTCAAGGGCGAGGACTACACGGCGGAGGAGATCGTCGGCGCCGACGAAGTGCGATCGTGGGGCGGTCGGGTCCTGCGCGCGCCACTGACCGAGGGACACAGCACGAGCGCGATGCTCGACCGGCTCGCCGCCGAACCCACCACCTCGAGCGTGCCACCGGGCTGAACGGACGACCCCGTTCGCCGCCGGGTCCCCGGGTCGGCCAAAGTGTCCTGATGTCGGATCCTGCGCTCGGCGCGCTGCCGCGTCTCCTCGCGGAGGAAGATGCTGTCGTGGCGGTCGCGTCCGGACGGGCCGACGTGGTCGCGGTCGCCGAATCGGCCCGCCCGATCTTCGCCGCCGCGGTGCAGCGCCTCGCCGGAGTGCGGCCGGTGTTGGTGGCGGTGCCGACCGTGGCCGAGGCCGAACGAGTCGCGGGGGACCTCGTGCCGATGCTCGGCGCGGACCAGGTCGAGCTGTTCCCGGCGTGGGAGACGTTGCCGTTCGAACGCGTGTCGCCCGCACTCGAGACAATGGGCCGGCGACTGCGCGTCATGTGGCGGTTACGCGAAGGGGGCGACCAGGCGCCGGCGGTGGTCGTCGCACCGGTCCGCGCCCTCGTCCAACGCCTCGGTCCGCACGTCGAGGACATCGAGCCGGTCCGGCTCCGGGCCGGCGACACCGTCGAGCGCGACGAGTTGGTGGCGACCCTGGTCGGCATGGGCTACCGCCGCGAGTACCAGGTGGAGGGTCGGGGCGAGGTCGCGGTACGCGGGTCGATCGTCGACGTGTTCCCCGCGACCGCCGAGCACCCGGTGCGCATCGATCAATGGGGCGACGAGGTCGAACGCATCTCGCATTTTGCGGTCACCGACCAGCGCAGCACCCACGTGATCGACGGGGTCACGATCTTCCCGTGCCGGGAACTGCTCCCGACCGCCGAGGTCCGCACCCGCGCGCAGGCGCTGCTCGCCGACGCACCGTGGGGACGGGAGCAGTGGGATCGACTCGCCGAGGGGCAGGTGTTCGACGGCATGGAGTCGTGGCTGCCGTGGCTCGCAGGCGACGAGCACCTCCTGCCCGATCTGCTGCCCACCGGAGCGCGAGTCCTGCTCGTGGAACCGCGCCGGATGCGTGACCGGGCCCAGGACCTCCTCGACGAAGAGGCGTCGCTCGCCGAGGTCCTCGCGGGTACGTGGGGCGCGGAGGACGACGAGTTCCCGCGCCTGTCGCTGCCGTTTGACCGGCTGCTCGCGCGGACGAAGGTGGCCACCACCTCGGTGCTCGGGAGCCCGGACTCGCCCGACACGCTGCAACTCGGCGCGTCGGCCTTCGATCCCGTGGTGGGTGACGTGGAGGCACTGGCCGAGCGGATCCGCGTACTTCTGCGCAGCGAACACCGGGTGGTGCTCGCAGCCGAGGGCGAGGGGTCGGCCCGCCGTCTCGCCGACGTGCTCGCGGGTGAGGGCATCGACGCGATGGTCGACGCGCCGATTCGTCCGGGTGCGGTCACGGTGTTGGTCGCGCCCCTGGAACGCGGCGTGATCGTCGCCGGCGCGCTCCTGGCGCTGGTGGCGGAGGCCGACCTCACCGGCCGACGGCGGGTCCACCGCACCGCGCGCGGGGCGCGCAAGGCGGTCGACTACTACGACGACCTCAAGCCGAGTGACTTCGTCGTCCACCAGGTGCACGGCGTCGGCCGGTACGAAGGGATGGTGACGCGCGCCATCGGTGGTGCCGAACGCGATTACCTGCTCATCGCGTACCGCGGGGGCGACAAGCTCTACGTGCCCACCGACCAGGTCGGCACGGTGCGCCGCTACACGGGCGGCGACTCGCCGTCGCTGTCGCGCATGGGCGGGACCGACTGGTCGAAGACCCGGGCCAAGGTCCGCACCGCCGTGCGCGAGATCGCCGCGGAACTCGTCATCCTCTACCGCAAACGCCTCGCCACCCCCGGGTTCGCGTTCTCGCCGGACACGCCGTGGCAGCGCGAGCTGGAGGACGCGTTCCCGTACGAGGAGACACCCGACCAACTCCGCGCGATCGAAGAGGTCAAGCAAGACATGGAAGCGACGCTGCCCATGGATCGGCTGATCTGCGGCGACGTCGGATTCGGCAAGACCGAGGTCGCGTTGCGCGCCACGTTCAAGGCGGTGCAGGACGGCAAGCAGGTTGCGATCCTCGGGCCCACGACCCTGCTGGTGAACCAGCACGGCCAGACCTTCCGCGAGCGGTTCGCGGGCTATCCGGTGCGGGTGGAGGTGTTGTCCCGGTTCCTCACGACGAGCGAGCAGCATGCTGTCGTCCGGGGCCTCGCGGCCGGTGAGGTCGACGTCGTGATCGGCACGCATCGCCTGCTCTCCGACGACATCGAGTTCAAGAACCTCGGTCTCTTGGTCATCGACGAGGAGCAACGCTTCGGCGTGCAGCACAAGGAGAAGATCAAGCGCCTGCGCGCCCACGTCGACGTGCTGACGCTGACCGCGACGCCGATTCCGCGCACGCTCGAGATGAGCCTCACCGGTATCCGTGACCTGTCGCTGGTCCAGACGCCACCCGAAGCGCGTCAACCGATCCTCACGTACGTGGGGGAGTTCGACGACCGCGCGGTGTCCGAGGCGATCCGCCGCGAACTCTTGCGGGAGGGTCAGGTCTTCTACGTCCACAACCGGGTGCTCGACATCGAGCACGTTGCGGAACACGTCCGCGAACTGGTGCCCGAGGCGCGCATCGCGATCGCGCACGGGCAGATGGACGAGGGTCGACTCGAACGCGTCGTGCTCGACTTCGCCGACCGTGAGTACGACGTGTTGGTCTGCACCACGATCATCGAGAGCGGGCTCGACATGCCGACGGTGAACACGATGGTCGTCGACCGCGCCGACCTGCTCGGCCTCGCGCAGCTGTACCAACTCCGCGGTCGGGTCGGGCGCCGGGGCCAGCGCGCCTACGCGTACCTGCTGCACCCGGCCGACCGGGCGCTGAGTGAGGAGGCCTACGAGCGGCTGAAGGCGATCGGTGAGTTCACCGACCTCGGATCGGGGTTCAAGCTCGCCATGCGGGACCTCGAAATCCGCGGCGCCGGCAACCTGCTCGGAGGATCGCAGAGTGGTCACATCGCCGCGGTCGGGTTCGATCTGTACTGCGAACTGGTGACCGAAGCGGTCGGGGAGTTGAAGGGCGAGAAGCCGGTCGAGCTGTTCGAGGTGGTGCTCGACCTGCCGCTCGATGCCCACCTACCGCGTGAGTACGTCAGCCGGGACGACGTCCGGATGGAGGCTTACCGACGACTCGCCGCGGTGGTCGACCCGAGCGACGTCGAGGACATCCGGACCGAGTGGCTCGACCGGTACGGGAACATCCCCGAGCCGGCGGAGGCCCTGCTCGGCGCGGCGCGCCTGCGGGCGGAGTGCGTGCGGGTCCGGGCGACGAGCGTCTCCGTCCAGAAGGGCGTCGCCCGCATCGACGGCCTCGAGCTCCTCGAGAGTCGCAAGGTCCGGCTGAAGCGGCTGTACCCGAAGTCGGTGATCAAGGACGACGGTGAGATCGCGGTGCCGATCACGGTCCCACCCGACCGTGTCGCCGCCACCCTCGTGGAGTTGCTCCAGGACCTGGTTCCGACCGCGGTTCCGGCCGCCGTCCCAGCCGGGGCCGGAACCTGAGGGCACCCCGGACCCCGTCGGGTCTCGGTGGTGGCCCGCCGATAGGCTCCTCGATTCGATGAAACGGACCCTGTCTTTCCTCATGCTCGGCGCGCTCCTCGTTCTCTCGGCGTGCTCATCCCAATCGGGCGTCGCCGCCAGCGTCAACGGCCACGACATCTCGATCGACTCCGTCACCCGCGACCTCCACGGGTTCGCGGAGTCGAACGCCTTCACCACCGCGCTCTCGCAGCAAGGTGTGCACCTCACCAAGAAGGGTCCGGTGCCGACGAGCTTCGCGGCCCAGTGGCTGGTGTCGCTGATGCAGAACGCCGCGGTGGAGCAGGTCGCGAGTCAGCGCCACGTCACCGCGACCGCCCGGGAGAAAGCCGCCGCCACGCAGGGGCTCGCGCAGAGCCAGAACAGCGGGCCCGCCTTCGCCCAGCTCCCGAAGTGGCTCCAGCGCCAGATCTCCGACGCGTCGGCACTCCAGTCGGCGTTGCGCGCGTCGCTGAAGCCGGTCTCGAACGCGCCGGCGTTGGCCCAGGCGTACCAACAGCTCCAAGCCGACTGTGCGAGCAAGAAGTTGGTCGGACACATCCTCGTCGAGACCCCCGAGCAGGCTCAACAGGTCATCGACCAGATCAAGAAGGGCACGAGCTTCGCCGACGTGTCGAAGCAGGTCTCGAAGGACACCTCTGCCGCGGCCCAGGGCGGCCTGCTGACGTGCATCGGCTCCTCGCAGTGGTCGCAGCTCGACGCCGACTTTCGTGCCGGTGCCGAGGCCACGCCGGTCGGCACGCTGTCGCAGCCGGTGAAGTCGCAGTTCGGCTACCACGTGATCGAGGTCCTCGACCTCACGGAGGCGAACGCGGCCCCGCTCGTGACCGCCACCGCACAGCCGGCCGACCCGCTCGCGCCCCTGCTCACGAAGTACCTGAAGGGCGCCAAGCTCTACGTCAACGCCCGGTTCGGGAAGCTCCGTCGTCAGGGTGGCGCGTTCACCATCGACCCGCCCACTCCGAAGCAGACCAAGAGCCGGCCCACGACGTCGTCGCCGGCGAGTAGCGCCACGACCGCGCCGGCGGCCGGTCAATCGACCACACCGTCGACCACGGCGCCCGCAACCACGGGGACGAGTACGTCGACCACGCCGTGAGCCCGGCGCGGGTGATCGTCGTCGGACTCGGTCCGGCGGGGGTCGACCTCCTGGTGCCGGCTGCTCGGGCGGAGATCGCCCGGGTACCGGTTCGCTTCGCCCGGACCCGCCGCCACCCGGCGGTCGACCAGCTCGAAGCCGAGGGATATGCGTTTTCGTCCTTCGACGCAGCCTACGAATCCGCCGCCGATTTCCACACGCTCTACCCGTCGATCGTCGCCGCGCTGGTCGCCGCCGCGGAGGAACACGGCGAGATCCTCTACGCGGTCCCCGGGAACCCGGGTGTCGCCGAGCGCACGGTCCCGTTGCTCCGAGCGGTCGGCGGTCACATCGAAGTGACGGTGGTGCCGGGGCTGTCCTTCGTCGACCTCGCGTGGACGCGCCTCGGCCGCGACCCGATGGCCGGGGTGCACGTGCTCGACGCGCAGGATTTCGTCCCCGCGGCCGCGGGTCGCGCCGGTCCGATGCTGATCGGTCACTGCATCAACTCGCTGGTGCTCTCCGAGTTGAAGTTGGCGCTGCTCGACGCCCTGCCGGCCGAGACGCCGGTTGTCGTCCTCCAACGCCTCGGCCTCCCCGACGAAACCATCACGACGGTCGCGCTCGCGGAACTCGACCGCCGAGTCGTTCCCGATCACCTCACGTCGGTCTTCGTCGACACCGGCGAGCACACCGTGGCCGGTGACGTGGCGCGCCTCGGCGCGCTGGCGCAGCGACTGCGGGGTCCCGGCGGCTGCCCGTGGGACGCCGAGCAGTCGCACCACTCGCTCACCCGGTACCTGCTCGAAGAGGCGTACGAGACCGTCGAGGTGCTCGAACTCCTGCCCGATGCGGCGCCGGCGGGTGACGTCGACCTCGACGCCTACGCGCGGGTCGAAGACGAGTTGGGCGACCTGTTGTTCCAGGTCGTGTTCCATTCGATCCTCGCCGCCGAGGCCGGTGCCTTCGATCTCGGCGATGTCGCCACCGCGGTCCACGACAAGTTGGTCCGACGCCATCCACACGTGTTCGGCGACGTGCAGGCAGACGACGCGAACGCCGTGCTCGCCAACTGGGAGCAGATCAAGAAGGCGGAACGTTCGAGCACCTCACTCGTCGACGGGATCAGCCCAGGCCTGCCGTCCCTGCTGTACGCCCACAAGCTGTACCGCAAGGCGGCGAGTGTCGGGCTCGATCCCGACGTGGAGACCGACGGCTTCGCCGCGATGGCCGACGCGCTGATGCGGTTGCGCTCGGCGCCCGGCGCGGGGGCGTCGGAGGCCGCGCTCGGCGATCTGCTCGCGGGCGCAGTCGTCGTCGCACGCGCCCAAGGTGTCGATGCCGAGAGTTCGCTGCGGGGGTGGACCGCGCGTTTCCGCGATCGTTTCGTCCGCATGGAACAACGGGCCGCCGACGATCAGCTCGAGCTCACGTCGGCCACCGCGGCCCGCGCCCGCGAGTTGTGGAACGAAGTCGAGGAGTCGTGAGCACCGTTACCGTCCAGGCTCGTGGGGTCGCCATTCCCGCCGAGGTGGTCACGGTCCGCTGAGTCCCGCGTTCGCGGCATTGCGACGCGATCCGTACCGTCTGCGTGAGATGCCCGGTTCGGTGATGCCCGAGCGCGCGCGTCATCGGGTTTGGCCCGATTCGCGCCGAGCAGAAGGCTACGATCGCAACTCTGGCATCACGCGTCACGGGATTCCGACCGTGAGTGATCGAACGCCTTGGGGGACCGTGAGCAGCATCGTCGACGTCAGCGCCCGCGAGATCCTGGATTCGCGCGGGAACCCGACTGTCGAGGTCGAGGTCGAGTTGCTCTCGGGCGCTCGGGGCCGGGCCGCGGTGCCGAGCGGTGCGAGCACCGGTGCCCACGAGGCCGTCGAACTCCGAGACGGCGGTGATCGCTACGGCGGCAAGGGCGTCCGGGACGCCGTCGCCCACGTCGAGGGCGAGATCGCGGCCGCGATGCTCGGCCTCGAGGCGCTCGACCAGCGAGACGTCGACCGCGTCCTGATCGAGCTCGACGGCACCGACGCGAAGGGCCGACTCGGCGCCAACGCGCTGCTCGGGACCTCGCTCGCGGTGGCCAAGGCCGGTGCCGACGAGTCCGACCTCCCGCTCTACCGCTACGTAGGTGGGACCAACGCCCACGTGTTGCCGATGCCCTGCCTGAACGTGCTCAACGGTGGTGCGCACGCCACCAGCAACGTCGACCTGCAGGAGTACATGCTGGCCCCGGTCGGCGCCGCGAGTTTCTCCGAGGCACTGCGGATGGGCGCGGAGACGTACCACGTGCTCAAGGGACTGTTGCAGCAGCGCGGCCTGGCGACCGCGCTGGGCGACGAAGGAGGTTTCGCACCCGACCTGCCGTCGAACGAGGAAGCAGTGAAGTTGCTCCTCGAGGCGATCTCCACCGCAGGGTACGAACCCGGGATCGAGATCGCGATCGCGCTCGACGCCGCGTCCACCGAGTTTTTCGTCGACGGCGTGTACGACCTCACCGGTGAGGGGCGGAAGTTCTCCTCGGCGGAGTTCGCCGCGTACCTCGCGGACCTCTGCGACCGGTACCCGATCGTCTCCATCGAAGACGGCATGGCCGAGGACGACTGGGACGGTTGGGCGGCGCTCACCGAGGCCGTCGGCGATCGGGTGCAACTCGTCGGCGACGATCTCTTCGTGACCAATCCGACCCGACTCCAGCAGGGAATCGACCTCGGAGTGGCGAACTCGATCTTGGTGAAGGTCAATCAGATCGGGACGCTCAGCGAGACACTCGACACCGTGGACCTCGCGGGCCGGCACGCGTACACCGCGATGATGTCGCACCGGTCGGGCGAGACCGAGGACGTGACGATCGCGGATCTCGCGGTCGCCACCAACTGCGGCCAGATCAAGACCGGCGCACCGGCGCGGAGCGATCGGGTCGCGAAGTACAACCAGCTGCTGCGGATCGAGGAAGGGCTCGGTGAGGCGGCCGCATATCTCGGCGGCCAGGCGCTGTCCCAAGGCGCGGGAGCCCGCCCGTGACCGAGGAGCGGACCGACGCACCGCGGTACAGCACGGTTCAGGTCAGGCGCCGGCGCGCGTTCGCGTTGCGCGCGAGCGTGGCGCTCGTCGTGGTGATCGGCCTGTTGTTCGTCGTCGTGTTCCCGGTGAGTGCGTGGCTCGACCAGCGCGCGTCGTTGAGTCAGGCGGAACAACGGCTGGCGACCTTGCGGCGCGAGCGCCAACGGCTTGATCGCACCGCGCACCGGCTGCGATCGGACGCCGAGGTCGAACGCCTCGCCCGCGAGAAGTACGGGATGGTGCACCCGGGGGAGCAGGCGTACGTGGCTGTGCCCGGGTCGCCGACCACCACCACGACCACGACGCTGCCCGTCGCGCCGTAGCGCGCCCGGGTGGAGCGATCCCGCGACGAGCGCGTCGCTACGCTCTCGTGCGTGACCTTTGCGGAGCGCGCGAGCGACGAGGAACAGGTGCGTGCGTTGCTCGGCCGTGAACCCCAGGCCCGGTTCGCCGTCGTCGTCCGGCATGCGAACGGCGACCCGATCGTGATCCGCAACGAGGCGTTCCTCGTCGACGGCACCCCGTTGCCCACTCGATACTGGCTCGTCGATCCGGATCTGAACGTGGCGGTGTCCCGCCTAGAGGCCGCGGGTGGCGTGCGTGCCGCGCAGGCCGCGGTGGCACCGGATGCCCTCGAACGCGCCCATGCCCGCTACGCGTTCGAGCGCGACGCCACGATCACGACCGGCTACGTGGGACCGCGCCCCCACGGTGGCGTCGGCGGCACCCGCACCGGCGTGAAGTGTCTGCACGCCCACTACGCCTACCGGCTCGCCGGGGGCGACGACCCGGTCGGGGACTGGGTCGAACAGCAACTTGCCGCGGTCGGCGACGATCGCCCATGAGAGTCGCCGCCATCGACATCGGCACCAACTCGACGCGTCTCCTCGTCGCCGACGTCGACGATCCCCACGGTGATCTCGTCACGATCGATCGGCGTATGACCATCACGAGGCTGGGCCAGGGCGTCGACGAGTTGCGCACACTGCACCCGGATGCGATCGCACGCACCGTCGCCGCGCTGCGCGAGTACCGGTCGGTGATCGACTCGGTCGGCGGCGTCGACGCGATCCGTGCGACCGCGACGTCGGCCGCGCGCGACGCGTCGAACCGGGACGCGTTCTTCGGTCCGGCATCCGACGTGCTCGGCGTCATGCCCGAGTTGTTGTCCGGAGGCGAGGAAGCACGCGCGTCGTTCCTCGGCGCGACGACCGGGGTCGGAGACATCGCACCCGGCCCGTACCTCGTCGTCGACATCGGCGGCGGGTCGACCGAGTTCGTGGTCGGCACCACCGAACCCGAGGGGCTGATCTCGATCGACATCGGATGCGTGCGCCTCACCGAGGCGTGGCTCCACTCGGACCCGCCGACCGCGGAGGAGTTGAGCCAAGCGGTCCACGTGGTGCGCGAGCACCTGGCCGACGTGGTGCGCGAGGTGCCGGGGGTTCGGACCGCGGCCACCCTCATCGGTCTCGCAGGCACCGTCTCCACGATGGCGATGATCGAACAGGGTCTCGCCGTCTACGACCGCGACCGCGTCCATCACTTCCGGCTGACCCACGCCGCCGCCGAGGACGGGTTCCGCACCCTGGCCACCGAGGCCATCGCCGACCGGCGCCACAACCCGGGACTGGAACCGGGACGGGTCGACGTCATCGTGGGTGGCGCGATCATCCTCGTGTCGATCATGCGCACGTTGGGCTTCGACGAGATGCTCGTGAGCGAGGCCGACATCCTCGACGGATTGGCCCGCTTGCTTGCCGGTGCGTAGGCCCGCGGTGACCCATTTGGAACGGGATGCCGGAAAGAGGCCCTCAACTCTCCGGGTCCGGCGGCCGTTTGATCAGGGGTGGAACTCGAATCGTTCATGGACCGGCTGCGCCGGCTCGACGCCGAGGACGTCGCTGCGGTGGCCCGGGAGATCGAAGCCTCCCACCAAACCGCGGCCGACGAAGTCGCAGCATGGGAAGACCTGATGCGGATCGACGAGGCACTGCGGTCCCGCGGCCGCTCACGCGTCGCGGCGAACGCGGCTCATCAGGCGATCGCCGCGGTCCGCCACGCCGTCGCCGGCACGGGCGAAGCGGTGCCGGAGACGGTCGTGACCCGGGTGGCGCGGGAGGCCGCGCTGCTGGCCCGGGCACTCGTCGCCGGAGTCGACGAGCCGGTCGCGCACCTCGAGCGCGAGTTCTGGTGCGTCACCCACGCCGCCTGATCCCCCACGCCTGATCTCCCACGTCTGATCTCCCACGTCTGATCTCCCACGTCGGGGCGACGAACGCGCGTCGTTACGATGCGCCGATGACGATTCCCGACCGGCTGTTGATGGGGCCGGGCCCCTCGAACCCGTACCCCGAAGTGGTCACGGCGTTCGGCCGCCCGTTGCTCGGTCATCTCGATCCCGAGTTCCTCCGCATCCTCGACGAGACCTGTGATCGGCTCCGGCGCGTCTTCGGCACCGAGAACGCGTTGACCCTTCCCATCTCCGGCACCGGTTCGGCGGGGATGGAGGCGTGCTTCGTCAACCTCGTCGAACCCGGCGACACCGTGATCGTCGGCGTCAACGGGGTCTTCGGTGAGCGGATGTGCGAGGTCGCGCGCCGGGCCGGCGCAACCGTCCTCCGCGTCGAGAGCGCGTGGGGCGAGGCGATCGACCCGCAACGGCTGCTCGACGCACAGACCGCGGCCCCGCACGCCCGGCTGCTGGCGGTCGTCCACGCGGAGACGTCGACCGGCGTCGAGAACGACGTCGCGCCGTTGGCAGCACTGCAGTCGACCGACACGCTCCTCGTTGTCGACGCGGTGACGTCGCTCGCGGGTATCCCGCTCGACGTCGACGGGTGGGGGATCGACGCCTGCTATTCCGGCACCCAGAAGTGTCT
>JBDUBS010000379.1:0-3614 GCA_040003875.1 Acidimicrobiia bacterium
GGTTCGCTCCGGAGCTGCTCGACTCCGCAAGCTCCGCTCAGCATTTCGGCTCCGCAGGCTCCGCTCGGGTAGCTCGGTCAGCCGCTGCGAAGCCGCACCCGAGCCGGAGCTTGCGGAGGTGAGCAGCCCGGGAGCGAGCCCCCGGTCAGCCAGACTCATCAGGAGGTCGAGCGGACGGGCCGACAACAAGGATCCGGGCCCAGGCGCGTTTGCCGACCTGGAGGGTCTGGCCGTCGACGGTGGGGGCGTCGACCTCGAGGTCGGGGTCGGACACCTTCTCTCCCGCGATACGCACGCCGCCCTGTTCGATCTTGCGTCGACCTTCCTTGTTGGAGGGGACGAGGCCGGCCACCGCGAGCAGGCGGGCGAGCCGGATCGGGAACTCTGATGCCGAAATGACACATTCGGCCAGGTCGGAAGGTATCTCCCCCGCTTTGAAGACGCGGTTGAACTCGGCCTCGGCCGTCTCGCCGGCACCCGCGCCGTGGTACAGGTCGACGACCGTCCGCGCCAACAGCCGCTTGCCCTCGACCGCCGCCATCGATCCGTCGGCCAGCGCCGCCACCGTCGCCTCGACGCGATCCGGTGACCAGCCCGTGACGAGGGCGAAGTACCGGGGCATCAACGCATCGGGGATACTCATGAGCTTGCCGAACTGCTCGTTGGCCGGCTCGGCGATCCCCACGTAGTTCCCGAGCGACTTCGACATCTTCTTCTCGCCGTCGAGGCCCTCGAGGAGCGGCATCGTGATCACGACTTGCGGCTCCATCCCCGCCGCGCCCTGCAGTTGACGACCCATCAGGTTGTTGAACAGCTGGTCGGTTCCTCCGAGTTCGACGTCGGCGCGCACCTCGACCGAGTCGGTGCCCTGGAGCAACGGGTAGAGCAGCTCCGACAGTGCGATGGCGACGCCGTCCCGGAACCGGTTGGCGAAGTCGTCCCGTTCCATGATGCGCGCCACCGTGGTACGACCGGTGAGCCGCAGGACATCGGCCATGTCCATCGTGCTCAGCCAGTCGGCGTTGTGGACCAACTCGATCTTGTCCGGTGAGAAGTCGAGGACCGCGGTGACCTGGTCGACGTAGGTATGGGCGTGGGCCGCGACCTCCTCGGCCGACAATGGAGGCCGCGTGGCCGACCGTCCCGTCGGGTCGCCGACCCGCGCCGTGAAGTCGCCGATGATGAGCACGGCGAGGTGGCCGAGGTCCTGGAACTGGCGCAGTTTTTGGAGCACCACCGTGTGGCCGAGGTGGATGTCCGAGGCGGTCGGGTCGATACCGAGCTTCACCCGCAACCGCCGGCCGGATGCCAACTTGGCGCGCAGTTCGTCGGCATCGATGCAGTGGGCGGTGCCCGCAGTCAGGATGCGCATCGCCGCTTCCACCGCCGGGTCCGCCGCGGCGGCGCCGGAAGGGTCGACCGATTTGTCGGACTCGGGCACCGCATCGGGAGTCGTCACGGCTCGGGACGGTACCAGCGCGCCCCGAATCGGTGGTGGTGGTTTGGAACAATGGCGCGATGACCCCTCGCGGACGCTTCCTCGCCGCGTTCGTCGTCGCCGTGCTCGCGGTGACCGGGTGTCAATACACCAGCCACTTGAAGCTGCCGGACGAGCAGGCGGTGTCGTCGCGCGTCCTGTGGGGCGATGGCAGCCTCCTCACCCGGATCCACGGCGTCGAAGACCGCGACCCGGTGAAGCTCGCGGCGATGGCCAAGGTCTTACCCAAGGCCGTGGTCGCCATCGAGGACGCCCGCTACTTCGAACATGGCGGTTTCGACCTCCGGGGCATCGCGCGGGCGCTCACGCACAACATCGAAAAGGGGCGTGCCGCGGAGGGTGGTTCCACCATCACCCAGCAGTACGTGCGGGCGGTGATGTTGGGAAGCCAGAAGACGTTGAAGCGCAAGTTGCGCGAGGCCGTGATGGCCATGCAACTCGAGGACCGTTACTCGAAGCAGACGATTCTCGAGCGGTACCTCAACACCGTGTACTTCGGCAACGGTGCCTACGGCGTCCAAGCGGCGGCCCGGACCTATTTCGGCAAGGACGCCTCGCAACTGGACCTCGCGCAGAGCGCACTCGTCGCCGGCATGATCCGCTCCCCCAACGACTACGACCCGTTCATCCATCCCGACCGCGCGCTGGCGCGTCGGAACCAAGTGATCGATCGCATGGCGGCGCTCCACCGGATCACTCAGCCCGAAGCCGACGTGGCGCGCGCGGTGCCGCTCGACGCGGTGCGCCAACCCACCGACACTCGGTATCCCGCGCCGTTCTTCGTCGAGAAGGTCAAGAAGTTCATCTTCAACAACGAGAAGTTCGGGGCCACCACTGCCGATCGGGAGCGAAAGCTGTTCCAGGGTGGGCTCACGATCGAGACGACGCTCGACCCCAAGTGGCAACTCGAGGCCGAAACCGCGCTGCACGGTGTCCTGACCGACCCGACCGATCCCCCGGGCGCGATCGTCGGGGTCGACCCCCAGACCGGATGGGTGAAGGCCTACGCGAGCAGTCAGGACTTCTGGGGGACCAGCGCCTACGCCAAGCTCGACCTCGCCGACGCCCGCGACCCGAACGGCGCCCCCACCCGCCAACCGGGGAGCAGCTTCAAACCGTTCACGCTCGCGACCGCGATCGAACAGGGCATCCCGTTGTCCAAGACCTACGACGGTCGATCGCCGCGCGTGATCCTGCCCGGCTGGCCGGCACCCAAGGGCCTCGAGAACTTCGAGGGCACCGCGTTCGGTCGGATCAACCTGGTCGACGCGACGGTGAACTCGGTCAACACCGTCTACGGCCAGCTGGTCACCGACGTCGGACCCCAGAACGTGGCCAACCTCGCCAACGCCGCCGGGATCACCAACCACCTCGACCCGGGCCAGTCGATCGGCATCGGAGACGACGCCGTCACGCTCGAGGACATGGCCTCCGCATACAGCACCTTCGACAGCGACGGCATGCATCATCCCGAGGTCTTCGTGACCCGGGTGACCGACCGGTCCGGACGCGTGCTCTACGAGAACCGTCCCGCGCCGAGCCGCGCCTTCTCCGCGACCACGGCCAGGACGGTCACCGCGGTGCTCCAGCAGGTGGTGCAACGCGGCACCGGGATCAACGCCCGCATCGGACGCCCGGTGGCGGGCAAGACCGGGACCCGCGACCTGCGTACCGACGCGTGGTTCGTCGGGTACACGCCTGAACTCGTGGCCGGCGTGTGGGTCGGATTCCCCGACGGCGCGCCCGGTGGCCAGACGCCGAAGACCCGCATCCCCCTCCAGGGCGGCGAATGGCCCGCTCGCATCTGGCAGGTCTTCGCGAGCAGCACGCTTGCGGACACCCCGGCATCGCTGTTCCCCGTGCCCGACCCGGTCAGCTCGACCAGTTCGTCGACGACCACCACGACGCGTCCACCGCTGCGACCCGGGATCTACTCCGTCGTCGGCCTCGATGTGTTCCGAGCCGTGCAGTCCCTGACCCAGGACGGCTACCGGGTGGTCATCGTGCGGGCGCCGAGCCGGCGGTACCCGCCCAACTACGTGACCGCCCAGGATCCGCCGGAAGGCACCAGCGTCCGGGCGGGCGGCACCATCACCCTCACCGTGGCCGACGGTCG
>JBDUBS010000333.1:0-3611 GCA_040003875.1 Acidimicrobiia bacterium
CCGCCGACGGTCGCCTGTACGCGTACGACTCGGCGGGCACCACCAACTGCTCCGGCGTCCCGAAAACGTGCTTACCGCTATGGACGGCCACGACCGGCGGCGCCATCACGTCCTCCCCCGCCGTCGCGAACGGCGTCGTCTACATCGGCTCCGCCGACCACACCCTCACCGCCTACGACGCCGCCGGTACTACTCAGTGCTCCGGGGTCCCGAAAACGTGCTCGCCGCTGTGGACGGCAACCACCGGAGGCGCGGTGTCTTCCTCGCCCGCGATCCTCGCGGGCGTGGTCTACGTCGGCGCCGACGACAGTCGCCTGCACGCGTTCGCACTCGGGCCGGTGACGCCAACGCCCACCTCCACCGCGCTGGCGTCGGACAGCAACCCCTCGGTCAGTGGTGGGCCGGTCACGTTCACGGCCACGGTGACGTCGGCGGCGGGGACACCCACCGGCACCGTGACCTTCCGTGAGGGCACGACCACCCTTGGCAGCGGCACGCTCACCAACGGCCGAGCTGCGTTCACGACGAACACGTTGACCGTGGGCACCCATTCGATCACCGCCGATTACGGCGCGACCGCGACGTTCGCCGCCAGCACCAGTCCGCCCGTCGATCAGGTGGTGAACCCACCGGCAGGCACTCTGAACGTGGACCGCAACAACCCGAGTTGCACCAACAGCGGGACCGGCACCGCTGCCGCACCGTTCTGCACGATCAGCGCGGCGGCGTTGAAGGTCACCGCCGGGAAGACGGTCAGCGTCGCATCCGGCACCTACCCCGAGAAGGTCACGGTGACGGTATCCGGGACCGCCACCGCGCCGGTCACGTTCGCCGCGGCACCGGGTGCATCCGTCACGATCTCCGGGGGGACCAATGGCTTCTCGATCTCGGGGCAACATTCGGTCGTCATCCGCGGGTTCTCCGTGACCGGCACGACCGGTGAGGGCATCACCGTCTCGGCGGCGAACGACATCACGATCGACGCCAACCACGTCTCCGACGCGGGACAACCCACGAGTGGCCTCACTGCGTTCGGGATCAAGGCGACCGGAGTCACCCAGTCGCGCATCACCGCCAACATCACGGACCACAACTCCAACGCCGGCATCTCGCTGGCCACGAGTTCGAACGACAACACGATCTCCGGCAACGTCTCGTTCGCCAACGCGCGCGGGTACGTGCGGGCCGCGGCGGGAATCGACATCCGGAACAGCACCGGCAACCAGGTCTCCCGGAACACCGTCCACGACAACGAGGACAGCGGGATCAATGCATGGACCGGGCTCGACGACGGCAGCAACGCGTTCGTCAACAACGTGTCGTACGCCAACGGCGACCACGGGATCGACGTGCACAACGCGACGGATGCGCGGGTCGTCGCCAACACGGTGTACGCCAACTCGGACTCGGGAATCGAGATGACCACGTCGACGGGCACGGTGCTCGCCAACAACGTCTCGGTCGACAACGGGATCAACAGCCCACGAACTTCGGGGAACATTCGCGTCGATTCGCCGTCAGCACCGACGACGACCGTGAACGACGATCTGGTGTTCCTTCGCACCCCCGGCGTGGTCATCGACTGGGACGGCGTCCGGTACGCCTCCGTCGCCGCCTTCCGCTCCGGCACCGGCCAGGAATCTCGGGGTATCGAGGCCGACCCTCGTTTCGTCTCGATCGCCTCGAACAACTACCGCCTCACCGCTGGGTCGCCGGCAATCGACGCTGCCGATAGCGGCGCGCCGGCACAACCCGCCACCGACTTCGACGGAAACGTGAGGGTGGACGACCCCGCGACGGTCAACACCGGTATCGGACCGATCCCTTACGCCGACCGGGGCGCATTCGAGTTCCGACCCTGATCCGAAATCCAAGGAACTGGTTTGCGGCATCGCGAGCTGGGGTACCCCGTTGGCGACGAGATCGGGCGGAATCGGGGGAGTATGGCGTTGACCTTCACACGCGGGTCCGGTCGCATGGCGGACCGCAGTTCCCGTCTCACCGCCGACCGAGAGCAGCACATGCGCACTTGGAACTGCTGTTCGTGCGGAAGTTCGGTGCCGCTGCCGGTCGTCGCACTGGCCGCCTTCACGGTGGTGAACGCCCCCGGGGCCCCGCGTGCGTTCGTGGTCGAGGTCCAGGGCATGGAGGTGCACCGCTGCACCGTGTAGGTCGGGTTTGGTCGAGCGACCCCACGGGAAGCGAACCGGAGGGTCGAACCGCATCGACCCGAGGAGGTCCACCATGTTCAGGCGAAACCGAGGACGAGTGCCGCCTTCGCCCGTGGCAGTTCGAGAGCCCGTCATCACCCGGACGTGGAGTCCGGCCCAGGTCGTGGCGATCGTGGTCGGCGCAGCATTCGTCGGGCTCGGGATCGCCGCGCTCGGCAAGACCGGGTTCACCGTCGATCACGTGATGCGCCCGGCCCGCGATGTGGGCGGATTCCGCCACACGCCTTTGCTCGGAGCGACCGAAGTCGGTCTGGGTGCGTTCCTCCTCCTCAGCGGGATCGTTGCCGGTGGGTTGCGGTCCCTGATGGCAGTCCTCGGTGTCGGCGCAGCTGCATTGGGAGTCCTGCTCGTCACCGATGTTGCGCCGAATCGGCTCCACTATTGGCTAGGAGTGGGACACCGGTACGGGTGGCTGGCGATCGTCGTCGGCGCGGTCGTCCTCCTCGCGGCGTTGATCTCGCCGAACTTCACCCACACCACCTCCGCCAACCACCTGCGCCGCCAGCGAGTCGTCACCTGACGGCTTGCTTGCTGGTGCCGTCTCGGCCCCGGGAACGACATCTCCCCGGTCGGGCAGGGACTGGGTATGCACAGATCATTGGTCGTCGCGGGCGTGGCGTTGGGCGACGATCACCGGCACGAGCCGACCAAGTACTTCGACGTCCAGCTCTCTCATGCCCACGGTGGGCGAATCGGCGTCGGTTCACCGGTCGACACGACGGAGCCGAGACCGGCCTTCGCCGCTTCCGTAGATCCTTGCCCTCGATCGCGCCGACGATCATCATCGACTGCCGTCGCCCACGCACGACAGGAGCCCAAGGTGATCAGAGACGAACTGGTGCGACTGCTGCACCGCGAAGAGCGTCATCGACGATTGTTCGCTCGGCTATCACTCGCGTTCGCACTCTCCGTCGCCGTCTTCGTGGTGGGCACCGTGCTCACCTGGATCTTCGAACGCGGGCAACCCCATACCGATATCCACGGACTCGGCGACGCCGCCTTCTTCACCGCCGTCCAGTTGTTGAGCGTCTCGTCGTCGCTCAAGAACCCGCTGTCCTCCGCGGGCAAGCTCATCGACGTCGGGCTCGAGATGTGGGCAATCTTCGTCGTCACCGCAGTGGCCGGGAGCTTCGCCAGCTTCTTCAGCACCGGCGACCACACATCGTCGGAGTGAGCCGCCGCGAGGGCAGTCGCTCGTCCCGGCATAGGTCGTTCGCACCGAATTCCTCGGAATGACGCGTGACGACTCAAGTCGGAGGTGAAGCTGACGAACGGAACTTCGAGTCTGCTGCAGCCAATGGAGTCTGCGGAGATTCGAGCCACCGGGCCCGCGTCGGGAAATCTCCGGCGCGGGCCTCGTCATGTCCGGATGCACACCCC
>JBDUBS010000421.1:0-3610 GCA_040003875.1 Acidimicrobiia bacterium
GCCGGGCACCGTGTGGATGAAGATGTCGACCGGCGACTTCGAATACAAGGGCGACAAGGGCAAGACCGACGAATCACACGACGCGGATGGGTTCTTCACCGTCGGTGACGTCGGCTACCTCAACGAGGAGGGCTACCTCTTCCTCTGCGACCGCAAGTCGGACATGATCATCGCCGGCGGCGTCAACATCTACCCGGCCGAGATCGAGGGCGAGTTGATCGCCCACCCGCAGGTCGCCGACGCCGCGGTGTTCGGTATCCCCGACGACGACATGGGCGAACAGATCAAGGCGGTCATCGAGGTCCGCGAGGGCGTGACCGCCGACGACGCGTTGCGCGCCTCGATCATGGAACACCTCGCGGGGCGGCTCGCGAAGTTCAAGTGGCCGCGCACGATCGACTTCACGGACGCGCTCCCGCGCGAACCGACCGGCAAGTTGTTGAAGCGCACCCTGCGCGATCCGTACTGGGCCAATCGCGAAACCGCGATCTGACGCGAACACGAGGAGACTGATGGCGACGACCGAGCCGCTCATCGAGCACCACGTCCTGGAGTACCCGGGTGGCTACACCCGTTCGCTCGGGACCGCGCTCTCGCGCTACCTGACCGGCCTGCGGTCGCGACGCATCATCGGCGTCCGCACGGCCGACGGCCGCGTGATGGTGCCGCCCACCGAGTATGACCCCGAGACGGGTGCCGATCTCGACGAGTACGTCGAGGTGGGTCCGGCCGGTGTCGTCGAGGCCTGGACGTGGGTGGCCGAACCGACCGCGGGTAAGCACCACCTGACCGAGCCGTTCGCGTTCGCACTGGTGCGGCCCGACGGCGCCGACATCCCGATGGTGCACGTGGTCGACGTCGCGTCCGCCGACGAGATGAGTGTCGGCATGCGGGTCATGCCGCGCTGGGCCGCCGAGCGGGTCGGCTACGTGACCGACCTGAACGCGTGGGTGCCAGAGGGAGACGCAGCCGATGGCTCTGCCGGAGGCGGAGTCGACCAACAAGACGCCGACGAGGAGCCGGTGACCGGGATCACGGTGCCGATCCGGCTCGAGTACGAGATCAACGCCGGCCGCGCGCCGAGCAAGTACCTGCGGGGGATTGCCGAAGGCAAGCTCATCGGTCAGAAGGCGGTGGGTTCCGAGGCGGTGTACCTGCCGCCCCGCGGTTCGGATCCCACGACCGGCGCGCCGACCGAGATCGAGGTCGAGGTCTCCCAGAACGGCACGGTCACGACCTTCTGCATCACCAACATCCCCGGACTCTCGGAGAGTGCACCCGACGTTCCGTACATCGCCGCGCAGATCCTGCTCGACGGGGCCAACACGCCGTACCTCGGATTGGTTCAGGGCATCCCGGTCGACGACATCCGCATGGGCCTCCGGGTACGGGCGGTCTGGGACGAGAACCTGCGGCCCGACGCGCGCTGCCTCAAGTGGTTCGAGCCCAACGGCGAACCCGACGCGGCCTACGACACCTTCCGGGAGTACGCATGAGCGAGGCCTGCACTCCGATGTACGCCCCCACCATTCGGCCGAGCGGGGCCCGAGCGGCGGCGACACGAGCGCTCACGCCGGCGCCCGTCGCGTCAACGAATCGAGCGAGTGGCGCCGTCGTGGCGTCCGCAGGGCCAAGAGCGGGGAAGTCACGAGAGACGTCGCCGTGATCTCATTCGCGCAGGAGACGGCCGAGAAGGACCGCGAGCGCAACGAGGTCGAGTTCATCATCCCCGTGGTGCAGGAGGCGGTGCGGGCCTCGGGGCTCGCCCGTCATGACATCGGCTTCACGATCTCGGGATCGTGCGACTACCTGAGCGGGGGACCGTTCACCTTCGTCCAGGGTCTCGACGCGGCGGGCGCGTGGCCGCCGGTGAAGGAGAGCCACGTCGAGATGGACGCCGCGTGGGCGCTCTACGAGGCGTGGGTCGCGATCCAGACCGGTGAAGTCGACAGCGCACTGATCTACGGCTTCGGGAAGTCCTCGCTCACCGACGTGCACGAGGTCTTCAATCTGCAGAACGACCCGTACACCGTGGCGCCGCTGTGGCCGTCGACGGTGAGTCTCGCGGCGTTGCAGGCGAGTGCGTTGCTCGCGGGTGGCTTGGACGGGCGCGACGTGACCGAACGTGACTTCGCCGAGGTTGCAGCTCGGAGCCGGCGCGACGCGCTCGACAATCCGTACGCGATCGCGAGTGAGGATGTCGACGCCGACGCGCTGCTGGCGCGACCGCTCACGTTCGCGCCGCTGCGCGACGCCGACGTCGCCCCCGTCACCGACGGATCGGCCGCGATCGTGATCGCGGCCGGCGACCTGGCCCGGGAGCTCTGCGAGCGCCCGGCCTGGATCCGGGGGATCGACCACCGGATCGACGCGCCGCACATCGGCACCCGTGACCTCACGACCTGCGTCTCGGCGCGGCGGGCGGGCGAGGAAGCGGGGGCGCTACAGGGTGGCTTCGACATCGCCGAACTGCACGCGCAGTTCAGTCACGACGAGCTCATCCTCCGGCATGTGCTCGGACTCGGCGGCGCCACCATCAACCCGTCGGGCGGCGCGCTCGGCGCCAACCCGCTCATGGCCGCGGGCCTGATCCGCATCGGGGAGGTCGCCCGGCGCATATCGGCCGGCGACGCCGGTCGCGGGATCGCCCACGCCACGCAGGGCGCATGCATGCAACAGAACCTGGTCTGCGTCCTGGAGGGGGAGTAACTGTGGGAGCCGTACGCACCGCCGTCATCGGGGTGGGACAGACCCGCCACGTATCCGCCCGCCACGACGTCTCGATGGCCGGCCTCGTCCGCGAAGCCGCGATCGAAGCGCTCGAGGACGCGGGCATGGGCTTCGACGACATCGACGCGGTCGTCGTGGGCAAGGCGCCTGACACCTTCGAGGGCGTCATCATGCCGGAGCTGTACCTCGCCGACGCGCTCGGTGCGGTCGGCAAGCCGCTGCTACGCGTGCACACGGCGGGTTCGGTCGGTGGATCCACGGCGATCGTGGCCGCCAAGCTCGTGATGGCCGGCATCCACAAGCGGGTGCTCACCGTTTCGTTCGAGAAGCAGTCGGAGAGCAACGCGACGTGGGGACTCTCGGTGCCGATGCCGTTCAGCGCGCCGCTCGTCGCGGGTGCCGGTGGCTACTTCGCGCCGCTCATCCGTGCGTACATCGCGCGGTCGGGTGCGCCACGCCACATCGGGCACCTCGTCGCGGTGAAGGACCGGCTCGCGGCCCTGCGGAACCCGAAGGCCCACCTCCACCTGCCCGACATCGACCTCAAGACCGTCGAGGAATCGTTCCTGCTCTGGGACCCGCTGCGCTACCTCGACACCTGTCCGAGCTCCGACGGCGCGATGGCGCTGGTCATCGGCGCCGAGGATGTGGCCGACGCGGCGCCGAACCCGGCCGCGTGGATCCACGGCACCGCGATGCGGAGCGAGCCCACCATGTTCGCCGGCCGCGATCAGGTGAACCCGCAGGCCGGGAAGGACTGCGCGGCCGACGTGTACAAGCAGGCCGGCATCACCAACCCCCGCGAGGACTTCGACTGCGCCGAGATCTACGTGCCGTTCTCGTGGTACGAGCCGATGTGGCTCGAGAACCTCGGGTTCTG
>JBDUBS010000381.1:0-3608 GCA_040003875.1 Acidimicrobiia bacterium
CCGGTGCGCCGCCGAATCCGGGCGGCCCGCCGCCGGACTGCCCGCCGCCGGACTGTCCACCGAGCGGTGGGGTACCGCCCGGGAAGCCGGTCCCGTTCGGGCCACCGTTGGCGCCGAATCCGGGCAGTTGTCCGCGGCCGGCGAACGCACGCGCTCCGGGACCGAAGCGACCACCGCCCGGTCCGAACTGCCCGCCGCCGATGCTCGCCGGTCCCGAGGTCGGCAGCGGTCCGTTGTGGACCGCCCGCGCGGTGGTCACGCTGGCCGCGACGGGGCCGGCGAGGCCGAGCACGATCGCGGCGCCGGCCACCAGCGCGGTGACCGCGCGCCGTGACGACAGGAAGAGAAGGCCGAGCGCGACTCCGATGCCGCCGGCAATCAACGCGTCGGAGAGGTGTGGATGCCACTGCGGGGACCGGTCGAGGAGCCGCAGCCCCCACCCGACCGAGAGGGCGAGCACCGCGACCATCGAGAGTCGCGACCACCACGCCCGCTTGTGCCGCCACAGGAGATGTGTCCCCACGCCGACGAGCGCGCCGATCGCGGGGGCGAGTGCGACTGCGTAGTACTCGTGGATGATCCCCTTGCCGAAGCTGAACGCGACGCCGGTCACGAGCAGCCAGCCACCCCAGACGACGAGTGCCGCGCGTGTGCGGTCGGTGCGCGCGCGACGGATCGTGACGACCAGTCCGATCGCGAGCAGCGCGAGAGCTGCGGGGAGGAGCCAGGAAGCCTCACCGCCGAACTGCGAGTTGAACATGCGGGTCCAGCCCGTGGCCCCCCACCGTCCGGTGGTTCCGGGACCGCCCGGCGCCGCGCCGACGCTGCCCGTCTCGTTGCCGGTCAGTCGACCGAATCCGTTGTACCCGAACAGCACGTTCCAGAAGGAGTTGTTGGTCGACCCGCCGATGTAGGGGCGGCTCGCCGCCGGTGTGAGGACGACGATCGCGATCCACCAGCCCGCGCCCACGACCATGGCGATCGCCATGACGAAACCCTGCCGGGTGCGCCGCCAGATCGTGCCGGGCGCCGCGAGGAGATACGCAGCCCCGAAGCCGGGAATGACGAGGAGCGCCTGGAGTTCCTTGGCGAGAAACGCGAACCCGAGGGCCAACCCGGTGAGGACGACCCACTTGGTGCGGCCGTCCTCGATGGCCCGGGTCAACCAGTACGCGCCGAGCACAAGGCAGAGGGCGAGGAGCGCGTCGGGGTTGTTGTACCGGAACATCAAGGTCGCCACCGGTGTCGACGCGAACACCGCGCCAGCGATGAGGCCCGCCGCGGGTCCCGACCACCGGCGCACCGTGAGGTAGAGCACACCGACTGCCGCCACCCCTTCGATGGCCTGAGGCACGAGAATGCTCCAGGAGTTGACGCCGAAGATCCGCGCGGCGACGACGGCCGGCCACAGGCTCGCTGGGGCCTTGTCGACGGTGATGAAGTTCGATGCGTCACTCGAGCCGTAGAAGAACGCCTTCCAACTCTTGGTGCCGGCTTGTACGGCCGCGGCGTAGAACGAGTTGCCGAACCCCGAACCACTGAGGCCCCAGATGTAGAGCACGGCGGTCGCCGTGAGGAGCGCGAGCAGCGCGGGCCGAATCCACGCCGGGTCGTCAGGGTCGCCGCGCCAGGCGCGCGCCGAGATCGACGCGCGCCGGGCGCGGGGCTCCGCGCCGACGGGCTCCGGCGCGGCCGGAGCGTCGGTCGTTGGATCGAGCGTGGAGGTCACGGAACCTGCTTGGTCGGGATCGTGCGGTTGAGGAGGAGGAAGCGCATGACGCTGGCGCACGCCCACGTGATACCGAGCGCGGCCACCTCGGCGAAGACGCCACCGCCGAGTGCTCCGACCACGAGGAGCGCTCCGCTCGTGAAGGCCAGGGCGCTCAGGTAGATGCCCGTCGCGCGCCGCCACCGGGGCTGCGCGGCCCGGTAGGTGAACCGCGCGTTGAGCCAGGTGTTGGCGGCGAAGGTCGCGGTGACAGCCAGGAGGCTGGCGGCGATCGCACCCACGGACGTACGCAGCGCGAGGAACATCAGCAGTGAGGCAGCGGTACTCAGCGCGCCGATCGCGCCGAAGCTCACGAGCCGGCGACCGAAGTCGTCGGCCGGGACCGAGCGGGGATGCGTGAGGGTCACGTGGCCTCGTCCGGTCGCGAACGTGCGCGCGACCCGGATCGCGCCGAGCAGGTCGTCGCGAGCCGTGCGAGAGATGTCGACCCGACTGTCGAGGTCGTCGATCCAATCGACCGGCACCTGATGGATTCGGAGCCCGTTCCGTTCGGCAAGGAGCAACAACTCGGTGTCGAAGAACCAACCCTCGTCCTCGATGATCGGAAGCAACTCCCGCACCACCTCGGTGCGCGCGGCCTTGAACCCGCACTGCATGTCGCGTACCTGAGTCGCGAACATCGCCCGCAGGATCAGGTTGTAGGTGCGGGAGATGAACTCGCGCTTCGGCCCGCGTGCCACCGACGCACCGGCGGCCAGTCGGGAACCGATCGCCACATCGGAATGACCCGATGCAAGTGGCGCGATCATCGGGAGCAGCGCGTCGAGGTCGGTCGAGAGGTCGATGTCCATGTACGCGACGACCGGGCTCGCGCTGGCGGACCACGCCGCACGAAGTGCGCGACCGCGACCTTTCCGTTCGAGATGCAGGAACTCCACATCCGGGTACCGGCGGCTCATTTCGCGTGCGATCGCCGCCGTGCTGTCGGTCGAGGCGTTGTCGGCGATGGTGATGAGCCAGGTGAACGGGAAGCGTGCGGCGAGATACTCGCGGAGCCGCTCGACGCTCGTCGCCAGACCGCTCGATTCGTTGTACACGGGCAGCACGATGTTCACGACTGCTGCGGTCGGTGGGAGCGGTGGCGCCGGATCGGCGGGGGTCATGACGTCGGTCATATTCCGGGCATTGTGGAGGCCGAGTCTGAGAGTTCTGCGAGAGGTGCGTCAGAATCTCCGCTCGCGTGCCGATCGCCTCCCGTGGGTCCCCTCGGTAACGTGCAATCCCCCGAGAATCTCCTGGAGTCAGCGCATGAGCCTGCCCGAGTCCGCCGCCGTGCCGAGCCAGGCCGCCGCCCGAGCGGTCACCGCTTCGAAGGTCTACGGCGAGGGCGAGGCCGAAGTCCACGCGCTCGACCGGATCTCCGTCGACTTCGCCGCGCACGAGTTCACTGCGATCATGGGGCCGTCCGGGTCCGGTAAGTCGACGCTGCTGCACTGTCTCGCCGGCCTCGACCGCCTCACGACCGGCCAGGTCTACATCGGGGACGTGGAGATCAGCGCGTGCAGCGAGAAGCAGCTGACGCTGATCCGGCGGGATCGCATCGGGTTCGTGTTCCAGTCGTTCAATCTCATCCCGACGCTCGACGCCGAGGAGAACATCACGTTGCCGATGGCACTCGCCGGTCGTAAGCCCGACCGTGCGTGGTTCGACCAGATCGTCAGCACGCTCGCGATCGGCGATCGACTCACCCACCGGCCGAGTGAGTTGTCGGGTGGTCAGCAGCAGCGCGTCGCGGTCGCGCGCGCCCTGGTTTCGCGTCCCGACCTGATCTTCGCGGACGAGCCCACCGGCAACCTCGACTCCCGCGCGAGCGCAGAGA
>JBDUBS010000460.1:0-3600 GCA_040003875.1 Acidimicrobiia bacterium
CGCGACGGTGGCCCGTTCGAAGCGCCACGACCAGGCGGCCATCGGCAACGAACTGGCGGCGCGACTCCACGGGTTGAAGGTGCTCGCCCACGACATCGAAGACCACCCCGAGAACCAGACGCGGTTCGTCGTCGTCGGCCGGGGCATCCCGGCCCAGACCGGTCACGACAAGACGTCGATCGTCTGCTTCCAGCGAACCGACCGTCCGGGATCGCTCCTCGCGATGCTCCAAGAGTTTGCGGCGCGCCGCATCAACCTCACCAAGCTCGAGTCCCGCCCCACCAAGCAGAGCCTCGGCGACTACTGCTTCTTCATCGACATCGAGGGGCACATCTCCGACGAGTTGGTGGCCGACTGCCTCCGCACCCTCGCGGCCAAGGTGGCGCACGTGAAGTTCCTCGGTTCGTATCCCGTCGCCGGCCTCGACGGTCCGGCCCGCCGCAGCGCCGCGACCAAGGCCTGGCGTGATGCCGACAAGTGGTTGACCGCGCTCCGGGACCAGGTTCGGGAAGTCTGACCGGTGATCGACCTCAAGCGGCTCCGGGACGACCCGGGGTACCGGATCGGGATCGAGCGCAAGCGGGTCCGACCGGGTCTCGTCGACGACGTCGTGGCCGCGGACGCTGCACACCGCGTCCTGCTCACCGCGGTCGAGGAGTTGCGCGCACGCCAGAACGCGGCGTCGAAGGAGATCGGTCAGGCCGCGGCCGACGATCGCCCGACCAAGATCGCGGCGGCCGGGGCGCTCAAGGAGGAACTCTCCGCTCGCGAGCGTGATCTCACGGCCGCGGAGGCCGACCTGCGCACGCTGGCGCTCGGGGTACCGAACCCGGCCGACGCAAGCGTGCCCGATGGTGGCGAGGACGACGGCGAGGTCCTTCGTACGGTCGGCGAACCGGGTCCCGCGCCGGCGCTCGATCACGCGGCGTTCGCCGAGGCGATGGGTTGGGTCGACGGCGAGCGCGGCGCGGAAGTGGGTGGCTCGCGGTTCGCGTACGTGATGCGCGAGGCCGTCCTGCTCGAGTTCGCGCTGGTGCAGTGGGTCTTCAGCGTGCTGGTCGACGAGGGGTTCGTGCCGGTCGCGCCGCCGGTGCTCGTCCGCGAGCACGTGATGGAGGAAGCCGGCTTCTTCCCGACCGACCGCGGTCAGGTGTACGACCTACCCGAAGACGAATTGTTCCTCGTCGGCACGAGCGAGGTCCCGCTCTCCGCGCTCCACCGCGGCGACCGGCTGGAGCGTGACGCGCTCCCCGCGCGCTACGCCGGGTTTTCCACCAACTTCCGTCGGGAAGCGGGGACGTACGGCAAGGACACCCGCGGCATCTTCCGGGTCCACCAGTTCGACAAGGTCGAGATGTTCGCCTTCGTGCCACCGGAGGACTCCGACGCGGAGCACGAGCGCATCCTTGCGATCGAGGAGCGGATCATCGGCGGCCTCGACCTCGCGTACCGAGTGGTGAACATCGCCGCCGGCGACCTCGGCGCCGCCGCGGCCAAGAAGTTCGACATCGAGGTCTGGCTCCCGTCCGAGGGTCGGTACCGCGAGGCCACGAGTTGCTCCAACTACCGCGACTTCTCGGCGCGCCGGTTGAAGACCCGCGTGCGCGGCGACCGGGGTACCGACCTCGTCCACACCCTCAATGGCACCGCCTGCGCGATCAGCCGCACGCTCGTGTACCTCTTCGAGCGGTACCAGCAGCCCGACGGTTCCTTCGTCGTTCCCACCGTCCTCCAGCCCTTCACCGGCTTCACCACCGTCCCCCCCCGCTGACCCCCCACCACCCCGTCCTCACCCCCGGTTCTCGCACACGTCCTGCACGCCAGGGCGTGCAGGACGCGTGCGAGAACGCGGGGGAGGCCCGGTACGCTGCCCGTGTGGCTGGTCTCGGAACGAATGAACCCTGCTGGTGCGGGAGCGGGCTCAAGTACAAGAAGTGTCACCGCCTGCGCGACGAGCCGGTGCGGCCCGGGGCGGTCGGGCCACTCCGTGAGGTCCCGACCGAGATCGAGCGGCCTCCGTACATGGCCACCAATGGTGTGCCCCGCGGGCGTGAGGAACCGTTGGTCAAGGCGCCGGAACTGATCGAGGCCATGCGGGTCGCGGGTATCGCCGCCGGCGAAGTGCTCGACGAGGTCGGGGCGGCAGTGGGCGCAGGGGTCACCACCGATGAACTCGACGAGGTGGCCCACAACGCGTACATCGCACGCGGCGGCTACCCCAGCACGCTCGGCTACAAGGGGTACCAGAAGTCGGTGTGCACGTCGGTCAACGAGGTCATCTGCCATGGCATCCCCGACGACCGACCGTTGCGCGACGGCGAGATCGTCAACGTCGACGTGACGATCTTCCTCGGCGGGGTCCACGGCGACACCAACGCCACGTTCGCGGTCGGCGAGATCGACGGGCGGTCCACCGAACTGGTCCGCGTCACCAAGGAGTCGCTGTACCGCGGCATCGAGGCGGTGAAGCCGGGCGCGCCGGTGTACGCGATCGGGCGGGCGATCCAGGAGCACGCCGAGGCCCACGGGTTCGGCGTGGTGCGCAGCTTCTGTGGGCACGCGATCGGGCGCGAGTTCCACGGCGCGTTGTCGATCCCGCACTACGAGGAGCCCGCCGCGTCGATGCGGCTCGAGCCGGGCATGACGTTCACGATCGAGCCGATGATCACGATGGGCTCGTACCGCGAGCGGCTGTGGTCCGACGGCTGGACGGCGGTCACGAGCGACGGTCTGCGCACCGCACAGTTCGAGCACACCCTCGTGGTCACCGACGACGGCGTCGAGATCCTCACCCCCTCGACCGTCCTCCCCCTCACCCTCTGAACTTGCGTCGCAAACCCGCGACTATCGCGGGTCTGCGACGCATGTTGGCGGGTCGGTAGCCTGCGAGGACTTCGGGAGGGGTGCCGGAGTGGACGAACGGGACGGTCTTGAAAACCGTTGAGCGCAAGCTCCGTGGGTTCGAATCCCACTCCCTCCGCGAGATACATATCCCGTCAACGAGGCCGTATTGGCCAGCTCGCACGGTCGGTTCCGGAAGTCGCGGAAGGCGCAGTTGGTTCATCCGGATACCCGTCGATCGGCGGGCAGGACCGCTCAGGGGTGGTATTCGTAGGCGCCGCGGTCGGCGTAGGTGACCGGTCCAATGCCCGAGTTCGGCGTGGCGGGGTCGTCGAAGCGGGACGCGTTGTCGAAGTCGACCGCCGGCTGGTTGGGTGCGCCGCTGTTGGCCGAGTCGATGGCGGGGGAGCCCGCTGATAGGTGGAAGTTCGCTCCGGCGACGGACACGAAGCGGGGGTCGGCCTGGATCCCGCGGGATTCCTGACCAGTTGCACTCTGGAACGCGGCGAGGGACGCGTATTTGACACCGTTCCAGTCGATCATCTCTCCGGGCACGCGCAGGAACACCAGATCGTCGTTCAGCGTCGTCGTCGACACCGACGCGGAGTCGACGCGGATTTCACCCGCGGTGCGGGCGCTGTTGATGCCGTTGTCGACGCTGACGTTGTTCGCGACGATCGTGCCGGTCGAGGTGGTCATCTCGATGCCGGAGTCGTAGTTGCCGTAGACAGTGTTCGCGATGACGCGGTTGTTCAGGGC
>JBDUBS010000593.1:0-3599 GCA_040003875.1 Acidimicrobiia bacterium
GCAGCGATGTTGGCATCACCTCTTCGACTCGGGACCCGTCGGCGGGTCGCCGGCGGCTGGCTCACAAGGAAGCTCCAACCGCGCGGCCGAGACCGAGTCGATGTGGACGACCCGGACGCGGCGACCGACGTGGAACTCCCGGAAATCCGAGGGTCGGTCCCGGCCGGGTGGGGACTGCCCTCGAGGACGATCCCACTTCCCAACTGGATGTGCGTGGCACGATAACAAACTCATGAGCAGCCTCTGGACTCCATACGGTGAACAACCCATCGAACCCGAGCGGCCCGGCGACGCCGACGGACCCCCAGGAGGGGGCCACACCGGCGGCGGGCCGGGCGATTCCGGCGGTCAGGACCCCTACGGTGGACCCGAGGAGGAGATCGATCCCGAGCAGATGCGGGAGATGCTCGCTCGCCTGGCGGCCACACCGGTGGAGGCGATCGTCACCCAGTTCGTGGTCCAACTGCAGGAAATCGCGGTCTTGCACCTCGGCATCGCCCAGGAACGCCCGGAGTCGCTCCACCAGGCCGCGCTCGCGATCGACGCCTTCGGAGCCCTCGTCGAGGGACTCGGAGCCCGCCTCGAACCCAACGCCGACGCACTGGCCCAGGTCCTCGCCCAGCTACGGCTGGCGTTCGTCGAAGTATCGGGACCCGGCCAAGTATCGGGACCCGGCGAAGTATCGGGAGCCGGTTCGGAGCCACCACCGGGCCCATGATCCGCACCTTCCGGATCGCAGCCGGAATCCTGCTCGTCGCGCTCCTCGTCGGGGGTGGAATCGCGGCCTCGGTGCTGATCCCGAAGAAGGCGTTCACCGTGCCGCGGGTGGCCGTGGACGCGAACCTCGCGCCGGACGGCTCGATGCGGGTGGTGGAGCACGTCACCTACGACTTCACCGGTGAGTTCCACTACGGGACCCGGCCCATCCCGGTGGGCAATTACCAGATCACCGACATGGCGGTGACCGAACACGGACAGCCGCTGTCGAACAGCGGCGCGCCGTACAACCTCACGTGGTACTTCACCGCGCAGGACGAATCCCGCACGTTCGACATCGCGTACACGGTGCGCGGCGCGGCAGTTCCCGGCTCCGACGTGGCCGAGCTGTATTGGAAATGGGTCGGCGAGGACCACCCGACGATCGGTCTGGTGACCGCGACATTGCACGTGCCCGCCGGGACCGGTCGGCTGCGGGCGTGGGGCCACGGTCCGCTCCAGGGTGCGGTACACGTGGGATCCGACTCCGTCACCTTCCGCGCTCCCGACGTACCGCGCGGCACGTTCGTGGAGGGTCGCGTCGCGGTACCGATGGCGCGCGTGCCCGGGCTCCCGCCGTCGGCCGAGGCGCGGTTGGCGCGCATCCTGGCCGAGGAGTCCTCGTTCATCCGCGCGACCAAGGACGCCCGCGCACGCGCCGCCGAGGCCGCGCAACGTGAACGCGACGCACGAGCCGCGCTGAGTTGGGGCGGACCCGTCGTCGTCCTCGCCGGGATCGGCGCATTCATCTGGCTGTGGCGGCGTTACGGCAAGGAGCCGGCGCCGATCACACCCGTGGGTGAGTACGTCCGCGATCTGCCCGACGACCCGCCGGCCGTCGTCGACGGGCTCATCCATTGGGGCACGATCTCGGCGACCGCGTTCTCCGCAACCGTCCTCGACCTCGCGCAGCGGGGCTTTCTGACCGTCACCGAGACGCGCGTCGATCGCGCGCTGCTCCCCGATCGCATCGACTACGAACTCACCGCGACCGATCGGGATCGCGCCGAGCTGAAGGCGTTCGAGCGCACCGCCCTCGATCAGGTCTTCGCCGGTGGGTCACCGGTGATGCAATCGGAGATCGCCAAGTACGCCCGTGCGCACCAGTCCGAAGCCCAGAGCCGGTGGAAGTCGTTCAAGGCCGACGCCGGCACCAGCCTGCGGAGCCGCAATTACATCAACGGTCACCGGTCGAAGCCGTTCCTCCTCAACATCGCCAGCGCGATCCTCGTCGGACTCGTCGGCATCGGCGCGCTCGGAATGCACCTGTGGGTCGTCGGAGGGATCGCAGTGGCGTGGGCTGTCGCGCAGCTCGCGCTCACCCCGGTGCTACGTCAGCGGAGCCTGCTCGGCAACCAGCGCTTCCTGGAGTGGCAGGGCGTTCGGAACTACCTCCGCGATTTCTCCCAGCTCGCCGACGCTCCCGTCGGGCACCTCATCCTCTGGGAGCGCTACCTCGTCTACGCGACCGCGCTCGGAGTGAGCGAACAACTCGCGCAGGGTCTCGCGGCACGTATCCCACCCGAGGAGCAGGCCCGGTTCGCACCGTGGTACGTGGGCCACACCCCGGGATCGGCGTCGTTCGGGTCGATCGGCGACTTCTCGGCCGGTCTCGCCGGCTCCACCACATCGTTCACACCACCGAGCAGTTCCGGTGGCGGCGGCGGCTTCTCCGGCGGAGGAGGCGGCGGCGGCGGGGGCGGCGGCATCGGCGCCGGCTGACGCCCTACTGCAAGTCCACGGCCGCGAGCAGCGCGGGTGCGAGCTCGGCGACCGGGACGTCCGGGAGGGCGGTCAGCCCCGCCGGATCGATGCCGTAGAGGGCAGCCGCGTTGGCACCGAGAATTTTCTCCTTCGCCGCCGCGTCGAGCGCGGGATAGCCGAACTCCGCTTGCATGCGTTCGGGGATCGTGAACGCACGGAACGCGTCGATGAGCGGTTGGGGCGATCCGTACCAGGTGCTGTCGGTCCCCCACAGGATGCGGTCCGGTCCGAAGTGCGCGAGCAGCTTGCCGAGGACGTGGGCGGCCTCGACCGGTCGGCGCAACATGAGGAACCAGGTGCTTCCCAGCTCCGCGTAGACGTTGCTGCCGCCCGGCGCACCGGGGGCGCCGATGCCGTGGGCAGCACACGATGCGACGAGGCGATCCACGCCGCTCGGCGTCACGGGGTCGAACGCCCCTTCCTCACCATCGGGATTGCGTTCGTAGCCGGAGTGGTACACGACAAACGCAATGTCGGGGAATGCCGCGGCCGCCGGCCCGATGTCGCGCGGGGACGCCGCCGCAACCGACGCATCCGGGATCGGACCGCCCAGGCCCTTGTGCGCGCAGACGATTCGCGGGCCCAACTCCTGCACCCGTTCGAGGAACGGGAGCCCGACCTCGGCGTCGTCGAGGAACCAACCGCCCGTCGGCGACGCTGCGGTCGGTGGACCGGCGAGCGTGTACACCTTCCACGCCGAGGGCTGCAGGGTCGCGCGCCAGCCCACCATCCGGTCCCGTTCGCTCGGACCGAGATTGGGGTGCACGATCGTGTGGGTGAGGACCCGCCCGGTCCCCGCGTACCGGTCGGTGACGTCGCGGACCGCGGCGATCTGCGCGTTCTCGAGGACGTTCTCCCCCGTCGGCCCGGGCGTCGAGGTGAGAAGCGCGACCGCGGTCTCGCTCGACCCGAAGACCAATGTGGCCCAGGCCGCGGCGTCGATCATCCGTGGATCCACTCCTCCGCTCCAGCGATCAGGGTCCACGAGTTGAAGGAACTGTCCGAGCGCGGCGGCGTGCGGACCGACCCACAAGGCCGCGTCGACCAGGTGAGTTTGAACATCTACGACTTGATTGCTC
>JBDUBS010000370.1:0-12132 GCA_040003875.1 Acidimicrobiia bacterium
TGGACCACGGCATTCTGGCGCCTCGGGACCTGGAACCGCGCGGTTTCTCCCAGGCCATCGTCGAACACGGCGGCGCGCCCGACGTCGTGATCGATCTCGTGGGTGGTGCGTACGTCACGGCGGAGGTGACCGCGATCGCGCCGGCCGGCCGGATCGTGATCGTCGGCACCCTCGCGGGTGGGATGCCTGCGGTCCCGCTGCTCGGCCTCATGCAGAAGCGGGCCGAGATGCACGGCACCGTGTTGCGACCCCGATCGGTGGACGACAAGGCCGCCGCCACGCGCGCGTTCGTCGACGAGGTGGTCCCGATGCTGGTCGACGGGCGGGTGCGGCCGATCGTCGACCGGGTCTTCCCCATCGACGAGGCCGAGGCGGCGTACGCGCTGGTGGAAACCGACACCACGTTCGGCAAGGTGATCCTCGACGCCCGCTAGTTGCGCCGCGGCGCCTCCGAAACCCTCGGCGCTACGATCCCGACCCGCACCCATTCGGAGGACTCATGGCTGATCTGGCCGACGCAGACGTAGTGATCGTGGAGGCCGTGCGTTCGCCGCTCGGCAAGCGCAACGGCGGTCTGTCCACCATGCACCCCGCCGACCTGCTCGGCGCCGTGCAGGTGGCCGCAATCGAACGCAGCGGCATCGATCCGGCCACGATCGGCCAGGTCATCGGCGGGTGCGTGGGCCAGGTCGGACCGCAGACCTTCAACATCGCGCGCACCGCCTGGCTGTCGGCCGGACTCCCGCTGGAGGTCGCCGCAACCACCGTCGACGCCCAGTGCGGGTCGTCGCAGCAGGCCACCAACCTGGCGGCCGCGATGGTCAAGGGTGGCATCGTCGACAGTGCTCTGAGTTGCGGCGTCGAGATGATGAGCAAGATCCCGCTCGGGGCGACCATCATCAAGGAACTCGACCGTCCGCTGACGAAGTCGTACTTCGAGCACTACGAAGCCACGTCGCAGTTCGAGGGGGCCGAGCGCATCGCGGACAAATGGGGGGTCACTCGGGGCGACTGTGACGCGTTCGGTCTGCAATCGCAGCAACGCGCCGCCCAGGCATGGGCCGAAGGACGGTTCGAGCGTGAGGTCCTGCCGCTCGACGCGCCCGACCTCGGTGAGGATGGCAAGCCATCCGGGTCGACCCACCAGGTCGCCCGTGACGAGGGCCTGCGCGAGACCTCCCTCGAGGCCCTCGGCAACCTGAAGCCGGTCGCTCGCGAGAACGGCGTCCACACCGCGGGGTCGTCGAGCCAGATCAGCGACGGTGCCGCGGCGGTGCTGATGATGACGGCGGCCCGGGCCCGAGCGCTCGGGCTCAGCCCGCGTGCGCGCATCGTGGACCAGTGCCTCGTCGGCGTCGACCCGGTGCTCATGCTCACCGGCCCCATCGACGCGACCCGGAAACTCCTCGAACGCACCGGCATGACCATGGCCGACTTCGACACGGTAGAGATCAACGAAGCGTTCGCTTCTGTTGTGCTCGCGTGGGAGCGCGAGATCGGCGCCGACATGAGCAAGGTGAACCCGAACGGCGGCGCCATCGCCATCGGCCATCCGGTGGGCGCGACGGGTGCGCGGCTGATCACCACTGCGCTCCACGAACTCGAACGCGTCGACGGTACGTTCGGGCTCGTCACGATGTGCTGCGGTGGCGGGCTCGGCACCGGCACCATCATCGAGCGGCTCTGGCGGCGGCACCGGTCGGATCGGTCGTGGAAAACCTCGCACAGCGCCTCGGGTACGCGCCGGACGCCAAGCTCCTGATCGTCAACTGCGACGACCTCGGGTCGTCGCGCGCCGCGAATGTCGCGGTGTACGAGTCGGTCAGGTCCGGATTGGGGACGAGTGCGACCCTCATGGTCCCGTGTCCGTGGTCGCGTGACGCGGCCGCCATGTACCGCGGTGAGGACATCGGCGTGCACCTCACCCTGAACGCCGAGTGGGAGAACTACCGCTGGGGTCCGACGACACACTCCCCCAGCCTGCTCGACGGCGACGGAGGATTCCCGCGCACTGTCGTCGACGTTTGGGACCACGCCGACCTCGACGAGGTCCGCAAGGAATGTCGGACCCAGATCGAGCGCGCCATCTTCTGGGGTTTCGACGTGAGCCACCTCGACAGCCACATGGGCACCATGCAGCTCCGCCCCGAGTTCTTCGACGTGTACCTCGAACTCGCGATCGACTTCGGTCTGCCGTTGCGGATGGGCGGTGCGAGTGCCGAGCACCGGGTGGGTTTCCCGTACCGCCGGTTGGCCGCCGAGGAAGGGATCGTGTTCACCGACCACTTCGTCCAGGCGCCGGTCGGCGCCCGCCGCACGTTCGAGAGGGTGTTGTTCGACCTGCGTCCCGGCGTGACCGAGGTGTGCATCCATCCCGCGGTGAACACCGACGAGCTGCGGTCGTCGCATCCCGACTGGGGGTCGCGCGTCGATGACCATGCGTTGCTGTGTGACGACGCCGCGTTCGCCGATCTCCTCGACCGTTCGGGTGCGATCCGGATCGGATTCCGCGAGCTCCGGGACCTGCAACGCGACGAGGCGTGACCGGGGCGTCAGAACTCGGTGATGGTACGGATCTCGTCCTGAAGCGCGCGGTACTCGGGTGAGTTCGTCAAGGGCATGAGTTGCATCAACTTGCCCATGTTGCCGACCACCTTGATGCGGCCCTGCATGAAGGCGACGTTGGCGTCAAGTTCGCCCTTCTGGATCTTGACCGAGTCGGCGTAGCTGAGGGTCATGGTGAAGTCGGGTTCGTCGATCGCCCCGAGCGAACTCGCAACCAGGTGACCGTCCTCGAGTTCCCACCAGTACTTGATGTCGCCATCCGGACCGCCGCTCACCACGTACTGCATCCGGGCCGATGCACCGGGTCGCTCGGGCTGGCCGGCCGCCAGGGCACGGCCCTTGTCGATCCATTCCGCACTGAGGTACTGCGCCATGTCTCTCTCCTCTCGTGAGCGGGGGTTACGACGCGTGGACGGCGCCGTCGCGGAGACCAGCGAACAGATCGTCCTCGGTTTCGCCGTCCGGGACGCCGTTGTCGACGAGTGACCGCGCGAGTGCGAACTCTTCCCACGGGAACACCTCGCGCACGACGTCGTCGGGGAGACGCATCCAGAAGCCGGTGGGGTCAACCTGAGTCCGGTGGGCAAGCAACGCTTCGCGCCTCGCGGCGAGGAAGTCACCGACGTCGACGTAGGTCGTGAAGTGGTCGGCCGCGCGCTCGTCGAAGCCATCGCGCTCGAACCACTGCGCGTAGGGACTCTCCTCGTGGCGAGCGATGAACGCCTCGTGCAGCGCGCGAATACGTCGTGCCGACCAGCCCGTGTAATACATCTTCTGTGGCTGCCACGGCTCGCCGGCATCCGGGAACGCGTCCGGGTCGCCCGCCGCATCGAACGCCGGTCCCGAGATCTCGTGCACACGCACGTGGTCGGGGTGCGGGTAGAACTTGCTGTCGTCGCCGTACGTCACGATCACCTGGGGCCGCTCGGCCCGGATGATGCGCACGAGACGCCCGACCGCCTCGTCGAGGGGCGCGTTGGCGAAGTTGTCGGGATGCGCGTTGGACTCGGAATCCTTCATTCCCGAATCTCGGTAACCGAGCAGGTGCAGCGATTCGTAGCCGATGGCATCGACACTCGCCTGCAGTTCGGCCATGCGTACTGCGAAGAGGTTCTCCCGGACCTCCGGGGTGTCGACGGCCGGATTGAGGATCTCGCCTGCCTCGCCGCCGGTACAGCACACGAGCACACCACGGACTCCCTCGGAGGCGTACTTCGCCATGGTGCCGGCACCCTTGGAGGCCTCGTCGTCGGGATGCGCATGGACCGCGAGCAGGCAGAGCGGCGCTTCGATCATCCCCGGCAACTTAGTGGCTCGACTCCGCGTCGGACCCGGGATCGACGGCGGCGACGGTCGCCTTGGCCGCGAAGAGTTCGACCTTGCCGATGCCCCGGATCCGGCGACTCCGCAGCCGCTGGAAGCTGAGTTCGGATCGGTCCGCGAGGGCGGCGGCAAGCTCGGCCGAGACGATCGCGGACGACGGTCGCGCCAGCTCGACGAGCCGGTGCGCAAGGTTCACGACCGAGCCGTAGTAGTCGCCTTCCCGGGCCAGCGCCGGCCCGAACGCGACCGCCGCGCGGGCGCGCGGCAACACATCGTCCTGGTTGGTCCGGGCCGTGAGCGCGAGCGCCACGCGCAGACCGACCTCGGGGTCCTCGGTCACGAACATCACCTCGTCGCCGATGGTCTTCACCAACCGGGCCCCGAGGCGAGCCACCGTGTCGTAGGTCACGGCCTCGAACCGGTTTACGAGCGCGGCCAGTTCCGAACCGTCGAGTTCCTGGCTGATCGCCGTGTACCCGACGAGGTCCACGAACCCGACCGCGATCGAAGGGTTCTGTCCCGGATCGAGCTGCGGTGTCAACAGCTTGCGGCGGAGCGCCGCCCGCACCTGGACGCGGAGGGCGTAGTCGTTCAACCAGGCGATCTGCGACCAGTCGAGCGCGTCGATGGCGAGCACGGCGACGGCTTCGTCGTCGAGGCCACTCTCACGGGTGGCGAGCACCGATTCCGCGATCTGGTCCGAGAGCGCCTCCGCAACGCGCGCCAACCCCGCGCCCGCCGCGCGCACCTGACCGGCGAGTTCACCCGCGTCCTGGGCCGGCGCGAGGAGCGGCCCGCCGAGGCGTTCGGTGATGCGTCGCACGGCCTCGACGGACTCGTCGGTGAAGACGAGTTCACCATCCGGAGCGTCGGGGAAGCCGAGCGCCCGCCAGAGCGAGGCCGCGACCTCGGGTGGCACACCACTGCGCTCCGAGACCGCTTCCGCGTCGAGGTAGGGCTGTCCGGGAACGAGCAGGCGATCGAGCGCCAGCAAGGTCAGCGAGTGTTCCGCGGCCGCCTGCTCGATCTCCTCCGGGGTCGCGCCCCGCTTTCGGAGATAGCGACTGAGCTTTCGATCCACGGGCCGATCCTGACAGACGGCCCCGGTGTCCGCCCCTCTCCGTTACGCCCTCTCCGTTACGCCCTATCCGTTACGGGGCACGTCGACCCACGCCATCTCACGCGACGCATCCGGTTCCTTCGGCAGGCCCAGCACCCGCTCGCCGAGGATGTTGCGCATCACGTCAGAAGTCCCACCTTCGATGGTGTTGGCCTGTGCGCGCAGGAAGCCGAACGCCACGAGCGCGTCGGGGTCCACCTGCGGATTACGACCGACCCGCTCGGTCTTCGAGAGCGGCGCGCCCTCCCACGCCATGCCATCCGGGCCCACGAGGTCGATCGCGAGGTTCTGGAGCCGCTGGTTGAACTCCGCCTGCATCAGCTTCGTGATGGACCCCTCGGGTCCAGCTTCGTCACCGCGCTTGCGTTTCGCGGCAGCGCGCTCGTTGTTGAGCCGGATCAGGCGACTCTCGATGTAGGCCTGGGCCAACTGCTGACGCACGATCGGATCCGAAGTGTCCTTGGTGCGCCCCAGCAACCGGTCGAACGAACTCCCGCCGACGGCGTCGCCACCGATCGAGCCGGCCCCCGAGAGCGACACCCGCTCGTTCATGAGCGTGGTGATCGCGACTTTCCAACCGTCGCCTTCCCGTCCGAGCATCCAGTCGTGGCGCACCCGGGCATCGTTGAAGAACACCTCGTTGAACTCGGCGTCGCCCGTGATCTGCACGAGCGGCCGGACCTCGACCCCGGGCTGATGCATGTCGACCACGAAATACGACAGGCCCGTGTGTTTGGGGACGTCCGGATTCGTCCGGCACAGCAACATCCCCCACCGCGAGATGTGGGCGACCGTGGTCCACACCTTCTGACCGTTCACCACCCACTCGTCGCCATCGCGCACGGCGCGGGTCGCGAGCCCGGCAACATCCGATCCGGCACCAGGCTCGGAGAAGAGCTGGCACCAGATCTCCTGGTTGCAGGCGAGCGGCCGGAGCAGTTGGTGTTTCATCTCCTCGGTCCCCCATGCGATCAGCGTCGGGCCGCCCATGCCGATGCCGATGATGTTGTACGGCCGCGGCACCTGATAGCGCGCCAGTTCGTCGTTCAGCGGTCTGGCCTCGCCGGGCGAGAGCGACAGCCCGGCGCCGTACTCGGTCGGCCACGTCGGGGTCGCGAGACCGTCCTCACCCAGGCGGATGCACCAATCGTCGTAATTGATCGAACCGCGGAGCACCGCAATCTTCTCGGTGTCCCCCGCGTCGACCGCGTCCATCCAGCCCGCCGGCAGGTGCTCGGCGAGCCACCGCCGCGTCCAGTCGCGGACCGCCGGCGCGGAACGATCGGTGGGTTCGAGCGACATCGGAGACCTCCGGGGGTGGGAAGGCGCGGACATTATCGCCGCGCCGAGGAACCGGTCATCTCCCGATCGCGATCGACGGGCGGGACGACCGGTGCAGTATTTTCACAGGGCTTTGGTGACCGACCCTCCCCCCGACCTCGCAGTCCGCAGCACCCTCGAGCCCCTGAACCCGCCGGGCCGTGCCGCGCTCGGACACGTGTGGCACTCCCAACGGTGGGGCCTCGTGGCGCTCACCGTCGCGTCGGCAGCACTGCTCCTCGTCGCGGTCGCGGTCACCCAACGGATCGCGCATCGCGATGAAGTGATGCCGCACGTCGAGGTCGCGGGCACGGATCTCGGCAACAAATCCGAGCCGGCCGCATTCCACGAGATCACCGACATCGGTGCTCGGCTGTCGCTCGCAGTGATTCACGGCCACGCGGGAGACCAGCAACTCACGGTCGATCCGAACGCGATCGGGTATCGGGTCGACGCGGCGGCGACGGTACGTGCGGCCCGGCGAGCGGGACGGAGCGCCAACCCGGTCGATTCCCTCGCCGGCCTGGTCCTGCGCGTGTTCCGCGCCGACGAGGTCCCACTGACGGTGCGCTACGACTCCGCCCGACTCGCGTCGGTCATCGACAGCTGGGTCGGCGCGACCGGCAAGGGGCTCATCGAAGGAGGGCTGCGGTTCGACGGTACCCTGGTGGCCGAGATCCGCCCCCGCCCGGGCATCGGCATCGATCGCACCGAAGCCGAACGGCGGGTGATCGAGGAGTTGCGCAACGGCTCCACGTCGATTGGCCGGCTGCCCATCGGACCGACGAAGCCCGCCATCGGGATGGCCGAGGTGACGCGGGCCGCACGGACGGCGCGCCGGATCCTCGCGGCGCCGGTGGTGTTGACCGCCGGGACCGCGCAGGTCACGCTCACCCCGTCCCAAGTGGCCTCGGCGCTGCGGACCGAGATTCAAGGCTCACGGCTGCGGTTGCGGGTGGACCCGACGGCGCTCCGGACTGCAATCGGCCCCGCGTTCGCGACCATCGAGCTGGCGCCGAAGGACGCAACGTTCGCGGTGAACGGGACCTCGGTGTCGGTCGTCCCCTCGGTCGACGGTCAGATCGTGTCGCTCGACTCCGCGGCCCAGGCGATCGCCGAGGGTCGTCACTCGGTGCTGGCCCACGTGACGACCACCGCGCCGGTCCACAACACCGAATGGGCACAGAAGCTCAACATCACTGAGCTGGTCTCGAGCTACACGACGAACCACCCGTGCTGCCAGCCGCGCGTGAACAACATCCACCACGGTGCCGACACCATCAACGGGACGATCGTCGAGCCCGGCCAGACGTTCAGTCTCAACGAAAAGCTCGGGCCCCGCACGACCCAGAAGGGTTACGTGCTGGCGCCGGGGATCGGCGCCAACCTCGAGTTCGAGGACTCGGTCGGCGGCGGGGTGAGCCAGCTGTCGACCACCGTCTACAACGCGACGTTCTTCGGTTGCTACCAGGACGTGACGCACACGGTGCACGCGCTCTACATCTCCCGGTATCCGATGGGACGCGAGGCCACCCTCAACTACCCGTCGATCGACAACAAGTTCCGCAACGACTCCCACTCGGGAATCCTCATCCGGACGTCGTACAGCGATACTTCGCTGACGGTCGCGTTCTACGGGAACAAGGAAGGGCGCAGCTGTCGGGCCGAGGGCCCGAACATCCTCGAGACCATCCCGGTCGAGAAGGAGTACACGGACGATCCGTCGTTGCCGACGGGAACCGAGAAGGAGTTGGCCGCGGGACACACCGGGTACGTGGTGGAGAACTTTCGCATCATCAGCCGGCCCGGACAGCCCGACGTGCGGGAGCGTTACGTGGAGCGATACTCGATGGCCAAGGCGAAAGTGGCCCGAGGGACCGGCCCAGTTCCTCCGCCGACCACGGCGCCGGCCGCGCCCCCACCGGCCACCTGACGAGGACCGCACGCCCGGACGACCGTCGGCCGGATGTGCTTCGACGGCGCTCCGGCTTGGCCAACTCCGAACAATTCCCTCATTCGCCGCGCAAGTCACGGGGCGATGGTGTCGAGACCAACCCCCAAAGGAGCACTCACGATGAAGCGAATCTCACTTCGCAACCTGGCCGGTGCCGGTATCGCCACCCTGGCCCTCACGGTGTCCGCGGTCGGGATCGGGGCCTCGGCCGGCGCCGCCGATAGCGGTGCCCGCCACCGCCGGGCGCACCTCACGGCCGACCAGAAGCAATGCCTCTCCGACCACGGCATCACCCGGCCGATCCGCCCCCTGACCCCAGAGAAGGTCACCGCCCTCAAGGCCGCCGCCAAAGCCTGCGGGATCACCCGGCCCGGCGCGACGACCGCCGCCACGGGTTCCGTCGGCTGAACCGGCCACCGATCTCGGCCTCGCGCCGAATCACACCCTGCGATGCGCCCTCCGAAAGGGGGGCGCATCGTGGGTGATGCGCCGTCGTCGCGAACTCTCGCCTGCTGCTGCCCGCGTCGAGCGACCGATTACGTCGGTGTCGGGTCCGGAGGTTGGTCGGAGTCCTCGTCCTCGCCGGTGACGTAGCGGGCGCCCCGGATCTTGTTGCTCACTGCAATCGCGATGCAACCTCCGACGGCGCACCCGATCGACAACAGCGCCAGGCCGCCCGTCGGGAGGCGGAGGTCGATGAGACGGCGCGTGAACGGAAGACCCAGCGCGCCGACCGACAGCCCGATCATCACGAGCACCAGCACCCGGCGATAGGTGGTCATCGGACGCGCGAGCAACACCAACACGAAGAGGCCGATGATGAGCAGGACGATGATCGACACCGTGCGCGCCTCAGCGGTCGACGCGTGGTTGGCGCGGGCGACGCCGTAGGCGACGTAGACCGCGACGGCCGCGATCGCCCCGGCCGGCAAGGCGAAGCCGAGCACCCGGCGCACGAAGCCCGGGATGTACCGGCGGGTGCTCGGCGCGAACGCCAGGAAGAACCCGGGAATGCCGATCGTCACGGCGCTGACGAGCGTCAGGTGTCGCGGGAGGAACGGGAACGGCCAGCCCGAGACGACGGTCGCGACCGCAAGGATCGCCGCGTACACCGTCTTGGTGAGGAACAGGTTCGCGGCGCGTTCGATGTTCGCGGTGACCCGACGACCCTCGGCCACCACTCCGGGCAGCGTGGCGAACTTCCCGTCGAGGAGGACGAGCTGAGCCACGGCGCGCGTGGCGGCCGCGCCGGATCCCATCGCGACGCCGATGTCCGCATCCTTGAGCGCGAGTGCATCGTTGACGCCGTCACCCGTCATCGCGACCACGTGGCCTCGCGACTGCAGCGCACCCACCATGGCCCGTTTCTGATGTGGGGTCACGCGCCCGAAGACCGAGAACTCGTCGAGCACGTCGGCCAGCGCGGCCTGGTCCTCCGGCAGGTTGCGGGCGTCGTAGGGGTCGGTGACCTCGAGGCCGACGCGGCGGGCGACGGCGCCGACGGTGCGCGGGTTGTCGCCGGAGATGACCTTCAACGCCACTCCCTGTGAGCGGAAGTACTCGAGGGTCTCCGCCGCATCGGGTCGGACCTGCTCTTCGAACATCACCAGCGCAACCGCTTCGAGGCCGGCGGGCAGCTTCTCCCCGCTCAACGCGTCGGCGTGGGCCAGGACCAGCGTCCGACTCCCGGTCGCGGCAATCTCGTCGGCCTGCCGGCGGATCGGATCGTCCGCGTTCAGCCACACCATCTCGGGCGCACCGATCACGTACGCGCCGTGGTCCGCGAACTCCGCTGCGCTCCACTTGCGCGCCGACGAGAATGGCACCGAACCGGTGCGGGTCCAACCGGGATCGGTGAACTCGGCGGCGATGGCCTCGAGCGTGCCATTCTTGTTCTCGTCGGCCGCGAGCGCGCCGAGCACGGCGCCGACCTGGGTGTCGGAGGCGCCGCCGACGGTTTCGATCCGGCCGAACGCGATCGAGCCCTCGGTGAGGGTCCCGGTCTTGTCGAGACACACGACGTCCACGCGCGCGAGACCCTCAACCGCCGGTAGCTCCTGGACCAGCACCTGGCGGCGAGCCAGACTCACCGCGGCGACCCCGAACGCCACGCTCGTGAGCAGCACCAGACCCTCCGGGACCATGCCGACCACCGCGGCCACCACGCTCACCACCGATCGGGCGATGCTGTGGTCGGCAACCTGGCGCCAGAACAGGATCGGCCCCACGACCAGGATGAGGTACGTGACGAACCGGAGGATCGCATTGACGCCCTCCAACAACTCCGACTTCGTCACCGTGAACCGACGGGCCTCGATGGCGAGCTTGCGCGCGTACGCGTCGGCCCCGATCGCGGTCGCCTGCATGCAGCCGGTCCCCGCGACGACGATGCTCCCCGAGAGCACCTCGTCGTGGGGCAGCTTCGCGATCGAATCCGCCTCGCCGGTGAGCAGCGATTCGTCGAGTTCGAGTCCGGTGGCCCGGGTCACCACGCCGTCGGCGGGCACCTGATCGCCGGTCCGGAGTTCGAGGAGGTCGTCGAGGACCACCTCCTCGACCGCGATCTCCCGCGCCTTCCCGTCGCGAATCACGTGGGCGATCGGGGCGTTGAGCACCGCGAGCTGGTCAAGCGTCCGCTTGGCTCGCAGTTCCTGGACGATGCCGATCAGGGAGTTGAAGACCAGGACGATGCCGAACAAGCCATCCGCCGGTGAGCCGAAGATCAGGATGAGCGCGAGCATCGTGCCGAGAATCGCGTTGAATCGCGTGAAGACGTTGGCCCGGACGATCTCGACCAGGGTGCGGCTGGTGCGGTCGCCCGCGTCGTTCACCTCGCCGCGTTCGACTCGTTCTCTGGCCTCGGCCGCGGTCAGCCCGTCGGGGGCCGTGGGTGGGCGCTCCGGGAGCGCCCGGGCGACCTCAACCCGGTCGTCGACGGCTTCTGACACGCAGGGGACCGTACCGCCGCCTCATGCCCCTTCCGCGCCTTTTGCCACTTGAGCGAGGACCTATTCCGGCCGATGCAGCACCCAATGGCGGTTGTGTCCGACGTCGGGACGACCGCGCGCAGCCGCGCGCGGGTCGAGATCACGGTGTACGCCGTGCTCGTCGTGGGCGCGCTCGCCGTCAGCACCGTCGTTTCGGACACCGCGGCCGGGAAGATCCGCGGCGCGGTGGCCCTCTCGGCGGTGATCAGCGCCGTCGTGGCCGCGCGCCGCTCGCCGCACGTCGCGATCAACCCCTGGATGTGCATCGCGGCGGCGATCGGGTTCTGGTCCAGCGGGTATCTCGTCGGAGACATCGTCCGGTCATCCGGGGCATCACCCACCCACTGGACCGACGCCCTGGCGCTGTCGGGATATCTGTCGGTCGGGATCGGGCTCACCGTGATCGCGCGATTGCGCACCGACCTGCCGAGTCGCACCGCGTTCCTCGATGCCTCGGTCCTCGCGATCGCGGGCGCCATGTTGATCTGGGTCGTGCTCGTGACCCCCATGGCCCACCCGGCCGACGGCAGCCTCGATCGGTTCGTGGCCGCCGCACTGCCCCTCGGCGACGGCATTCTGCTGGCCTGCCTCGGCTGGCTGGTCCTCGCCCCCGGTCGGCGGAGCCCCGCGCTCTCGATGCTCGGCGGAGCAATCGCACTCCTGCTCGTCAGCGATCTGGGCCGGGCCCTCGGGCTCCGGCTCGGGCACGACTGGCAGGCGGCCTCCGAACTCAGCACCTGGTGCGCGTACGGCCTCATGGGTGCCGCCGCCATCGTGGCGACCCGTCACATGCGCGAGAGTCGCGACGCGTTCGTGACCCCGGTCGAGCACAACCGGCGCTTGATCCTGCTCGGACTCGCGAT
>JBDUBS010000085.1:0-3587 GCA_040003875.1 Acidimicrobiia bacterium
GCCCATCGGGTATCCCACCGGTGCGCGATCGCCGGCGCCTCGGGCGGGACCTGACGCGCGACGTAGTGGTTCGGTCCGGGCACCTGCGGCATCACCGAGTCGCAGAACTCGACGCCGGGACGGGGCGTGGAGAAGGCGCTCAACGCGAGCGCCACCAGCCGTCCGTTCTGGGTGACCCGGGCGGAGCAACTGGTCATCGACCGGCCCGTGCGTTCCCGCTTCGTCGCGATCTCGACGTCACCGGCGCCGGCCGGGCTCAGGTAGTGAACGGTCAGCGACCGCGCCGTGCGGGACGGATCGTCGACGCATTCGGTGAGCGCACGCAGGATCACCGCCGCGAGGTATCCGCCGTTCGGACCACGCGCCACCCACCACGTAGGTGCCATGGTGGCGGTGTACCTTCCGTCACCCTCGTGGTGGACTGCGGTTTCCTGGTCGAACGGTGTGGTCATGAGGGCCGGAGAATACGCTCCCCCACCGTGATCGAACCCGTGTCTCTCGTCACTGCGGACGGACTCACCCTCGAAGCCGAGGTGGCTCGGAGCAACCACGAGATCGCCCGGGTGGTGCTGTGTCATCCGCACCCGCTGCAAGGTGGGACGATGCGATCGCTCGTGATCTCGGAGCTGTTCCGTGTACTCCCCGAGGCTGGGTTCACCTGCCTGCGTTTCAACTTCCGGGGTGTGGGCGGGAGCGATGGCACCCACGCGGCCGGCGTGGGTGAACGTTCCGATGCGCTGGCCGCGGTCCGCTGGCTGACGGCCGACGTACCGATTCCTTGTTTCGTCGTCGGGTGGTCGTTCGGGGGTGACGTCGCGTTGTCCGTCCACGATTCGGCGATCGCCGGCTGGATCGGCATTGCTCCCCCCTTGCGATTCGCCGCCGACCTCGACGAGTTCGTCGCGGATCCGCGCCCGAAGCTCCTGATCCTGGCCGAACACGACGAGGTGCGGGCTCCCGCTGACGTTCTTGCCGACGCGGAATCCTGGGCCGCGCTCACCGTGGAGGTGGTGCCCGGCGCGTCGCACTTCTTCATCGGCCGGACCGACCGGCTCGCCACGCTCGCCCGGTCCTGGTTGACCGCGAGGGTCCGGCCGTAGCCGGACGTCAGGGTCGGCCGCGCCCACCGACGTTGCAGGCCTGAATGCCCTCCGCGACTGTGAACCGGCGCTCGTAGAGGGCACGGCCGGCGATCGCACCCGTAAGGCGACGATCGCCCACTTCGAGCGCCGCCAGCGCCTGAAGGTCTTCGACGGTGCCGACGCCCCCGCTCGCGACGACCGGCACGCCGGTCATCGCCAGCACCGATTCGAGTTGGTCGAGATCGGGTCCTTCGAGGGTGCCGTCGCGCCCGATCTCGGTGACGACGAGGGCCGAGATCCCCGATTGACCGAACCGTTGCGAGAGGTCGTTGAGGTTGCGGCCACTGCCGGCCACCCAACCCCGGACTGCCACCTCTCGGCCGTGGGCATCGAGTCCGACCCCGACGTGCCCGGCGTGGAGCTGACACAACACGTCGACGAGTTCGGGGGACTCGACGGCCGCCGTCCCGACGATCACCCGCTCGACGCCGGCACCGAACAACGCACCGGCCGCCTCGACGGAGCGCACTCCGCCGCCGGCCTGCACGCGGCATTCAACCGACGCGCAGATGCGTTCGATCGCCCCGAGGTTCCCGGCCACACCGGTGCGGGCCGCGTCGAGATCCACCACATGGATCCAGCGCGCACCCTGCGCCTCGAAGTCGCGGGCGACCGCGACCGGGTCGGCGTCGTAGACCGTCTCCGCGGCGAAATCGCCGCGCAACAGGCGCACCGCGTTGCCGCCGCGCAGGTCGATCGCAGGGTAGAGGTCTACAGCGCACCCTTGGTCGAAGGGAGCGCGTCGCTCTCCACGCGGATGGCATCGCGCAGGCAACGGGCAACGCCCTTGAATGAGGCCTCGATCACATGGTGGCCGTTACGGCCTTCGAGCGAGCGTAGGTGCAGGGTGATCCCCGCCGCGAACGCGAACGCCCGCCAGAACTCCTCGGCGAGTTGCGGATCGAACGTCCCGATCCATTCCGAGACCGGGTCGACGTCGTAGGCCACGAACGGACGACCGGAGAGGTCGAGGGCAACCTGCACCAACGCCTCGTCGAGCGGGTACAACCCGGAGGCGAACCGCCGGACCCCGACCTTGTCCCCGACCGCCGCCTTGAACGCGGTACCGAGCACGATGCCGACGTCTTCGATCGTGTGGTGGGTGTCGACCTCGAGGTCGCCAGTGGCATCGATCCGGAGATCGAACCCGCCGTGCTTGCCGAGCTGTTCGAGCATGTGGTCGAAGAACGGGATCCCGGTGCTCGCCTTTGCCTCCCCGCGACCGTCGACGTCGAGATCGATCGTGATGGTCGTCTCGTTCGTGCTTCGTTCCTGATGGGACGTCCGGGCCGGGCTCATGTCGGCTCACTCTCGCGCAGAACCGCCTGGAGACTCGACCAGAAGCGATCGTTCTCCTCGGGGGTCCCGATGGTGACCCGCAGACAGTCCTCCACCCCGGGCCAGCTCGAGAAATCGCGGATCAGGATCCCCCGGTCGACCAGGCCCTGCCAGACCTCGCGACCACGACCGGCACACCGGAACAGGAGGAAGTTCGCCCCCGACGGGAAGACCTCGACCCCGTCGGCGTCCAGCAGAGCGGTGAACAGGCGTTCCCGTTCCTCGATCAGGCGGTGAACCCGACCTTCCATTTCGGCCACGAAGTCGAGGGCCACCCGGCCAGCGATCTGGGTCGCCGCGTCGAGATGGTACGGCAGCACCACTTTGTCGAGTTCCTCGACCAGCCACGTCGGCCCGACCGCGAACCCCAGACGCAGTCCGGCCAGCGACCAGACCTTGGAGTAGGTCCGGCTGACGACGAGTGCACGGTCGTCACTCACCAGTGTGAGTGCCGAGTCGGCCGCGAACTCGCCGTAGGCCTCGTCGACCACGACCAGCGCATCGGCCGCCTCGACGATCGCGGTGATGCTCTCCGGAGGCTCGACGGTGCCCGACGGGTTGTTGGGACTACACACGAACACGATGTCGGGTCGGTGGTCGCGGATCAGCGCCACCGCGTGGTCGCGATCGATACTGAACTCGTCCGTGCGGTGCGCGGTGATGACCTCGGTGCCCGTGATGCGGGCGATGTGCGCGTGCAACGCGTACGTCGGTTCGAACACCAGCGCGCGGCGGCCCGGCCCGCCGTAGGTGAGAAGCAACGTCTGGAGGACTTCGTTGGAGCCATTGGCCGCGAACACGCGCTCGCGCGGCTGGCCGACGGTGCGGCCGATGGCATCCCGCAGTTCGATCGCGGCGCGATCCGGGTAGCGGTGCAGCGCGGCGGCGCGGAGCTCCGCGAGCCACGCGTCGACGAATGCGTCCGGAGGGGGGAACGGACTCTCGTTCGTGTTGAGGCGGATCTCCACCTCGAGTTGGGGCGAGTGGTAGCCGGTGAGCGTCTGGAGGTCGCTCCGGGGTAGTGGTCGCGTCACCGGCGGAGCCGACGCTCGACGGAAGCCGCATGCGCAGCGAGGCCCTCGGCCCGGGCCAGGGCGACGGCGGCCG
>JBDUBS010000089.1:0-3586 GCA_040003875.1 Acidimicrobiia bacterium
CTGGCTGATGCAGGTATGGCGGAGTCCGTTGCACCGCGCGACCGTTCTACGGCCGCATGCTCGACTGCTCCTGCATCTGCGTGCGGAGTTCGACGAGTGCACGGCGAGTCTGCCCGTTCCACCAGTTGAGCGCGAAGACGAGCGACGGCCAGCCGAACGCCAGATACGCGGCGACGATGCCCTTGCGCCAGCTGTCGCGCTTGCCGAACCCGACCCAGAGCGTGCGGCGGAAGCTGCCGATGTCGCGGTGGCAGAGCCGCGCCGGGATAAGGCAGACGACATACCCGACGAGAACGAAGATTGCGACGCCGAGAGCCATGTATCGCCTCGTGTGATTGGTTGGTACGGCGAAGGTCGGGGAGCGGCCGTCGCAGCCGACGCACGAGAAGGTCAATGGCAGGGATGCCACCTTCCTGTGCTGACATTCCGGCGAGCCCGAATGGTCGAGCCAGCCAGGGAACTCTGCTGCGCCAGGTCACTTCCCCGACCTCGCGCCGCCAACGCTACGACCGACCCGCACGCCTCGCAAGGACTTCTTCAGCGATCGTCCCTCCGGGGTGTCCGCGATGGACGGCAACCGTGCCGGAGGGGCCGCCGCCGGGCCGTCGGCAGCCGTGTATCCCTTGGCCCGCCTCGCGGGCGGGGACGCTAACGCCCCCGCCCGAAATCGGACGGCTCCCCGGTAGTCGGCTCCCCGGTGGTCGTCGGGTCGAGCGCCGAGCGTTGCTCGACGCGGTACGGGATCGAGGTGACCGCAACCGTCTTCCGGAACAGAAGCCGGCCTTTGAGGACGAGGGCGCTCTGGTTGTGGAGCAGGTGTTCCCACCAGTGCTCGACGTAGAACTCCGGTATGAGCACGTTGACCGTGTTGTCGGTGCGGGCTGCGAGTTCGTCGAGATACGCCAAGGTCGCGGTGGTGAACTCGCCGTTCGAGGTCCGGACGACCTCGAGCGGAACGGTGATACCGCGGGTCGACCACTGTTTCTCGATCCGCTCGGCGGCCTGGTCGCTGCTCACCACCGTCACTGCCGTGAGGCGATCGGGCGCAATCGACATGCCGTAGGCCAATGCTTCGAGGGTGATCGCATTGACGTCCTCGACGAGTACCACCGAGGTGAACCGCCGGCGACCCGGTCGGTAGTCCGGCGGGATCTCGAGTTGCTCGGCGACGCCCACGTAGTGGCGTTTGATGGCCTTGAACAGCAACACGATCGCGGGGATGACCACGATCGGAACCCAGGCACCGCTCGTGAACTTCGTGACGGCGACGATGAGCAGGACGACCAACGTCGCGGTGCCGCCGACTGCATTGACGACGACGCTCCGTCTCCAGTGGGGTTGGCGCAGTCTCAGATGGTGTCGAACCATGCCGATCTGCGACAACGTGAACGACGTGAACACGCCGACCGCGTACAGCGGAATCAGGGCGTTGGTGATTCCCCCGAATGCGACGACGAGCAACGCCGCCGCACCGGCCAGCATGACGATGCCATTGGAGAACACGAGGCGGTCGCCGCGGTTGGCCAACTGGCGAGGCAGGTACCCGTCGCTCGCGATGATCGACGAAAGACTCGGGAAGCCGTTGTACGCCGTGTTGGCTGCGAGCACCAGGATTGCCGCGGTGGCGATCTGCAAGAACACGAACAGGAACCCGTTGCCGAACACCTGAAGACCGATCTGCGCGATGACGGTGCGGTCGTGGCTCGGGAACGGATGGAGCCGATGGGCGAGTATCGAGATCCCGAAGAACAACGAACCAAGCAGTACGCCCATCCAGACGAGCGTCGCGGCGGCGTTCTTGGCCGCCGGGCGTCGGAACGACGGGACGCCGTTCGAGATCGCCTCGACGCCGGTGAGCGCCACCGCACCTGATGAGAAACCCTTCAGCAGCAGGAAGAGCGTGAGGGTACCGCCGGCCTCGTGGGCCGTTTCTGCGAGGTGCGGGTTGTACGGGACGGTGGCGATGTCGCCGAACAGCGCCCGGCCGAGTCCGTAGATGATGAGGCCGGCGAAGATGAACATGTAGAGATACGTCGGGACGGCGAACACCCGGCCGGATTCCTTGATGCCGCGCATGTTCAACAACGTGATGAGCGCGATCAGGACGACACCGAGTTCGACGCGATGTTGGGCCAGGTCGCCGAGGGCTGGAATCGAGACGATCGCGGCGACGCCGGCAGAGATGGACACCGCAACCGTGAGGACGTAGTCGACCATGAGCGACGCGCCCGCGACGAGTGACGCCATTTCACCGATGTTCTCCTGGCTCACAACGTACGCACCGCCGCCGCTCGGGTACGCGAAGATCACCTGGCGGTACGACACGATGACGATCGCGAGCAGCGCGGCGACGACGACGGCAATCGGCACGAGGCGGCTCAGACCCAGCGCGAGACTCGACCCTCCGATCGCGACAACGAAGAGGATCTCTTCAGTGGCGTAGGCCGTGGACGAAAGGGCGTCCGACGAGAACACGGCGAGCGCGATCGTCTTGGGGAGTCGCTGCTCCTCCATCTGCGTCGTCGCGAGCGGGCGCCCGACCAGCATTCGTTTGAGAACTCCGAGCATCATGCTCCGTCGCCGCGTTCGCCGGCTGGGAGCATGTCACGCGATCGGGGTGCGGTGCTGTTACTCCCGGCTGAGTTCCGCGGCGAGCCGAGCGCGGTCATCGGGTTCGGCGAGCGCGAGCGCCATGCCGAGTTGGTCGGCCAGCGCCACGGCGACGACTCGCTCCTCGATCGTCACGGAGCATTCGGGGTTTCCGATCAAGACGATCCTCGCGACCTGTTGGCCGTGTTCGAACACGGGTAGCTCCACGCCGTCCTCGGACAAGGCGATGCCGCCCCCGAACCAGTGGCGGTCGGACCCCTCCACGTTCCCGCCCCGGGCCAAACGCGGCATCCCGTAGAGCGACGGCGGAAACTCGAGCCAGCAGTCGTGGAGGCGGAGCAGACCGCGGAGTTCGCCGGTCACCTCGCTGACCAGGTTGGCGATCGGCTCGTCCCCGGCGATCGTCTCGGCGACGCGGTGTACCCGAGCGAGCGCCGCCGCGACCCGCTCCCGACCCAGCTCCGAACGGCGGCCGCGTGATGCCACCGCGCCGACGAGCAAGCCCACGCCCAGCAGGGTCAGGGCGGTCTCGAGGTCGGCCGATGTCTCGATCTTCATCGACAGGTAGGGACGGGTCAGGAAGAAGTCGAACGCCAGGGTCGACACGACCGCGGCGATGGCTCCCCCGCGTCGGCCCCCGATGATGGCCGCGAGGACGACAACCAACACGAGCATGAGTGCCAGGTTCGCATTGCGGAAGTCGGAACGGACGGGAACGAGGAGCAACGCGAGCAGTACCGGCGCCAGGGCTCCGAAGGCGAGCCCGAGCAACGCGCCGGAACCTTCATTCTCCGTCCGTGCCATTGCCCCATCATCGTCCACCGGCACTGTCCGGAGCGGCTCCGCGCGTCACCGGTCGCCGGGTGGCGGCACCGTCATTGGCGATGTTGCGGATCCTGGCGCGCGGAGCCGATGATCGTCGACATCCGCGACGTCGCGCCGACGAAACTCGTGGCGGAGCTCGACGCCCGCTCCT
>JBDUBS010000398.1:0-3581 GCA_040003875.1 Acidimicrobiia bacterium
CGGGACCACGGTGTGGTCGACCGGGTGCGCTTCGGGGAAACGGTGGCGCGGTGCGAGTTCGTCGACGGACGGTGGCACCTCGAGACGGCGTCCGGGACACGCGATGTGGTCGACGTCGTGATCGCGGCCACTGGCGTGCTGCACCATCCGAACCTCCCGGACATCGAGGGTCTCGACACCTTCGCCGGCACTGCGTTCCACAGTGCGCGATGGGACCACTCGGTACCCCTCGACGGCGCACGGGTGGGCGTGGTCGGGACCGGTTCGACGGCAGTGCAGATCACTGCCGCGCTCTCGGCGCGGGCCGCCCGGTACTCGCTCTTCCAGCGAACGGCCCAGTGGGTGCTCCCTCAACCGAACGCGCCGTACTCGGATGCCGAGCGGGAGACGTTCCGGTCGAATGAGGCACTCCTCACGCAGATCCACGCCAACCTCGCGGAGGCGTTCGGTGGGTTCGCGAGCGCCGTGATCGACGCGGACTCGGCGGGGATGGCGGTGATCGAGCACATGTGCCTCGAGAACCTCGAGTCGGTCCGTGACCCGGATCTCCGGGAGCGACTCCGCCCCTCGTACCGCGCCGCGTGCAAGCGACTCGTGGTGTCGCCCGACTTCTACGAGGCGATGCAGCGTCCGAACGTCGACCTCGTCACCTCCGACATCGCCCGCGTGGAGCCCGCCGGAGTCCGCACCATCGACGGCGTGCTGCACGAACTCGACGTGCTCGTCCTCGCGACGGGCTTCCGAGCCGACGCGTTCGTGCGGCCGATGGGGGTCGTCGGTCGCGACGGCGTGGATCTCGCCGACGAGTGGGCCGCGCGCCCGAACGCGTACCTGTCGGTCGCGGTGCCCGGGTTCCCGAACTTCTTCATGCTGAACGGACCCAACGGACCGGTGGGCAACTTCTCGCTGATCGAAGTGTCCGAGATCCAGTTCGCGTACATCCAACAACTCGTGGATCAGTTGGCCGACGGCGCCGTACGCGAGATCAGCCCCACGCGCGCCGCGATGGACACCCACGAGGCCGAGCGGGTGGAAGCGGCGCGGAACTCGATCTGGGTGACCGGGTGTCGGAGTTGGTACCTCGACGATCGCGGGATCCCGGCGACCTGGCCCTGGACGTTCACCCGGTTCCGCGAGGTGATGGCCGCACCCGACCCGGCTGCGTTCGAAACCGTCTGACCCGCGCCGGGTTACGCGCCGCCGGCCGCCGCCATGGGCGCGCCCTCGGCACCGGGTGGGATCGCGCCGGCTTCGGCGTGGCGCGCGTAAGCCCAGCCGGGTCCCCGGAGCACGAAATTCAGGCGATCACGCCAGTTCGTCGAGTGCCCCACGTCCCGGAGCATCACCGCGTGCTCGTGCGCAGCGACGCGCGCGGGGTTGAACGTCTCGATGTTCTTGGTGAGTCCGTAGACGACGGTCTCGTCCTCGCGCTCGAACGTACCGAACATGCGGTCCCAGACGATGAGGATGCTGCCGTGGTTCCGATCGAGGTACTGACGGTTGCTGCCGTGGTGCACGCGGTGGTGCGACGCGGTGTTGAAAACGGATTCGAACGGACCCAACGTCTTGATGGTGTCGGTGTGGATCCAGTACTGGTAGATGAGGTTGATGGCGCGGGCCTGGAGGATGAGGTCGGGACGGATACCGAAGTACGCGAGTACGCCGTACGGCACGAAGGTGCCGAGCGCGTCGGCCACGGGTTGACGCAACGCGGTCGAGAGGTTGTACCGCTCACTGCTGTGGTGCACGACGTGGATCGCCCACATGTAGCGGCTCGTGTGCATGAACCGATGGTTCCAGTAGTAGATGAAGTCCCAGCCGAGGATCGCCGCGCCCACCGCGACCGGACCCGCGCCGAGGTCTCGGACGATCCTTCGGTCCCACAGCGTGCGCATGTTCACGATCGACGCCCACTTCGAGGTGATCGCGAGTCCGCCGCTGGCCACTGCGGTCATACCCCCCACTTCGGCTGTCCGTCGGGCCAGCCGGGCCACCCGTCGCCGCCGCGCGCGTCCGCCGACCCGCAGGACCGATGCCGAATCGGAGGTGGCCGATGCGTCACGTTCCATCACTCGGGCGACTGCGTCGGCCACCGTGGTGACGGCTGCCGCACCGAGCGCGGTGACCACCAGCGCCTTGCCGTACTTCCCCTTGCCCGGCACGAACGGCGCCACCAGCTTCGGCCCGGCGAGGCCGGCCACGAGGCTGAGGACTCCCATGGCCAGGCTGGCGCGGGTGTCGTGCGGCTCGTAGTCCGCGGCCGACGGACCGTGGGTCGCGGCCCGCCGCCTGAGCACGCGGTATTCCAAACCCATCGTCGCGAAGTACCCCGGGGTTGCGGCCACGGTCAGATCCATGTGCATGTGTCCTTCGTGCGCGCGGCGGACTGGGTACTCATGATCGCTTCGGGACCTTGACGCTCACGTTCAGCATCGGAGGCGTGCGGTCGAAGGACATGGGTCCATGCTCGCGTCTGGGGCCGGCCGCAGCCAACCGGCGGTCCGTGAGCGGGATCGGACGGGATCCGACAAGCTGGACCGATGGCGACCCGTCCGGCCCGTATCGGAATCCTCGCACCCATGCCCAGCGAACTCGGGCCGGTCGTCAAGGCCATGGGCCTCGCCAAGGATTCCGACGGCACGCACGTCGGCCGGGTCGGCAACGTCGAGGTCGCCGCGGCGACGACCGGCATGGGCCTGGCCCTGGCGACCGCGGCGGCCACGCGCCTGCTCGACACCGCGACGGTGGATCACGTGATGGTCGTGGGCATCGCCGGTGGATTGGGGCCGACACGCGTGGGTGCGCTGGTGTGCCCGGAGGTCGTGACCGATCGCGTGACCGACGCGGCCTACCGATCGTCGCCGTTGAGCACGGCAGAGGGCGAGATCTCCTCGTCGGACGAGTTCGTGATCGAGCCCGATCTGGTGGCCCAACTCGTCGCCCGTGGTGTACTCGCCGTCGATATGGAGACCTCGGCCGTTGCCGCAGTCTGCGCCGCTCGTGGGTGTGCATGGTCCGCGGTCCGGGTCGTCAGCGATCTGGTGACCGACCACCCCGATGCCTCGGTACTCGGGCTCGCCAACGCTGACGGTTCACCGAAGCTGCGCGCGGCGCTCGCGTTCATGGTCAACCATCCCGGCCGCATCCCGCAACTGCTCCGCCTCGGTCGCGACGCGACCCGCGCCGCCCGGTCCGCAGCGGCCGAGGCCACCCGTCAACTCCGCGCCCTGGAGTGATCCAGGCCGGGTTCGGCGGGTCCGTCACTCATTCCTGGAGGAACCGCTCGGCGAACACCTCGACCTGCTCTTTCCCGCCGGCGGGCCAGCCGCACACGAGGTATCCGAAGCCGGCGTCGGTCCACTTGTCGATGTGGTGGGCGATGGTGTCGAGGTCGTTCTCGAGCGAAATCGATGCGGCGCGCAGAATCGACGCGGGGTCGCGTCCGGCCACCTCGGCGTGGGCGCTGATCCGCTCCGATTTCTCGGTGAGGACACTGGGCGGGCCGAAGCAGTGCCACACGTCGGCGTAACGCGCCGCGATCGGCATCATGCGCGCCTCGCCGGACGCGCCGATCCAGATCG
>JBDUBS010000551.1:0-3580 GCA_040003875.1 Acidimicrobiia bacterium
CGCCGAGTTCAGATCGCGGAGTTGTTCGTCCGGGTCGCCGGTCTGTTGCAGCTCGTTGCCGCCGGCCAAGGACAGCGGCGCGACCCGGTCGCGGATGTCCGGGTCGGCGTGGTCGCGTAACCACGTCGGCGTCTCCATGATGTGCGCATCCGCGTCGTGGATGATTCGCCCGCTCACGTACGACATCGGCGGTCCCTTCTGCAAACGCCCGACGGTAGTCCCCCTCGGGCGCAGGGTTGGGGGGCGCAGGGTTGGGGGGCGCAGGGTGAGGGGGCGCGGCGTCAGGGGGCGAAGGGGCCGGTGGGAGCGAAGGCGTGGGCGGCGAAACGGTCGGCGATGCGCAGGTAGCCGTCGCCGTCGGGGTGGAGACCGTCGGGCAGGGTGGGCCCATCGGCCTCGCCGAACAGTTCGAGACCGTCGAGGTAGTGGAGGTGCGCATCACCGCGTTCGCGGCGGCCGGCGACGAGGTCGGCGAGGATCGCACGGATCTGGCGCAGAGTGAGACTCAGCGCGCGCAGTTCTGCAGGGCCCTCGGTGATCACGTGGTACCCACCCCGACCGTCGGGCACGGTCGGGCCCGGGTGGTCTTCGGCCATCGGGCACACGATCGGCGACACCACGAGGATCGGCACCTCGGGCAGTCCCTCGCGCAGCGTGTCGAGAAATCCGTGGACCGCCGGTGCGAAGGTCCGGGTCGTCAGGCTGTCGGCGTTCACCACGTTGATGCCGAGTTTGAGGCTGACGAGGTCGGGCCGCGTCTCGACGATCGACCGCGCGACGAACTGGTCGAGTTGGCATTGGCCCGCGAACGCGAACTGACGCAGTTCGACGTCGCCGACCCGTGCCGCCACCGCGGGCCACACGTCGCTCGGACCCTGCGCCTCGATGCAGTGACTGATCGAACTGCCGTAGTGGGCCCACACTCGCTGGGTGTGCCGGGTCGCCTCCACCCGCGCGCCGTCGGCCACGCGTAGCGCCCGCAGCTCGTTTGCCGCAGACTGGGGCAACCAGATCTCCACCGCGCGCAATCCGTCGGAACCGGCGTCGGATCCGGCGTCGAGGTCGTCGAAGTGGAGGGATGCCGGGTCGCCGCGCTCGACGGTGACGGCGAGCGTCGCGAGGTCGACGATGAGTCGGGTGCCGAAGTCGCCCGTCAGCCGCTCGACCCGACGGCCGTCGACGAGCAGGTCGAACGCGATCGTGGGCGCGGGCGACCCGACGACCGCGAACCCGGTGGGCATGGCGTCGAGTTCGATCCACGGCGAGTCGGTGCGGAACGCGATCCGCACCCCCGAGCCGAGCGTGACCATGAAGTCCATGAAGAGGTCGGGAATCTGGGGCCGGGTCCACGCCGGCAACCGGCGCGGCGCGATCCCCGTCTCGGTCCGGTCGACATCGAGCGCGCCGACGATCTCCACCGGACCGTCCGTCAACGAAACTTCCACGCTCGCCTCTCCCCTACGCCGCTTACGGCACCGATTCCGCAGGCTATGCCTGCGTTCCGCGCGTCGAAAACGACGCGAGCGACGAAGAGCAGCGCACGCGGCCACCGCACCTGCGACGATCCAACGATGACGGACACCCAGACCCCACCGGTACCCGAACCGGAGCGCAGCGGAGATGAGTCGCCAGGGAGTGAGCGGACGGGCCGAATCGGCGGTGACACCTATACCCATGGCCATCACGAGTCGGTGCTGCGCAGCCACCGCTGGCGCACGGCCGAGAACTCGGCCGCCTACCTCCTCCCCGACCTCCGGTCGGCCCAGACACTGCTCGACGTCGGGTGCGGTCCGGGGAACATCACGATGGACCTCGCGGCACGGGTCGCGCCCGGCCGCGTCCACGGCATCGACGCCGCGCCCGACGCGATCGAGGCGGCCAATGCGGTGAACGACCGCCCCGAGCAGGTGAGTTTCGAAATCGACGACGTCTACGGCCTCGACATCGCCGACGACTCCTACGACGTCGTCCACGCGCACCAGGTGATCCAGCACCTCACCGCGCCGGTGAACGCCCTCCGCGAGCTCCGACGAGTGGTCGCGCCCGACGGAGTCGTCGCGGTTCGCGACAGTGACTACTCGTGCTTCTCGTGGGCCCCGCTCGACCCGATACTCACCCGCTGGAACGAGCTGTACCACGAACTCGCACACCACAACCGGGCCGAGCCCGACGCCGGGCGGTTCCTCCTCGGTTGGGCACGACAAGCCGGCTTCACCGACGTCGTCGCGTCGAGTTCCACATGGACCTACGCCGACGCGGAGTCACGCGCGTGGTGGGGCGGGCTGTGGGCCGACCGGGTCGAGCAGTCTTCGTTCGCGTCCCAGGCCTTGGAGTACGGCCTGTCGGACGCCGACGAGTTGGCGCGCATCGCGGCGGCCTGGCGGAACTGGGCCGAGCAGCCCGACGGCTTCTACGCCGTGCTCCACGGCGAGATCCTCGCCCGCGGTTGAACAGACCGGGCGCCGGGTCACCGACCCTCAGGTGACGACGGGGAAGCGCACGTACTCGTCGATCAGGGTGAGCCCGAGATCCGCATCGCGCGGCACGACGACACCACGCCGCGCGCTCGCGTCGGCGCGCAGGATTTCGAGGATCGCGTCGAGGGTCAGATCGTCGGAGTGTTCACGCCATCGGTCGCGTGCTCGATCGTCGGCGAAGCAGTACGCCTTCCACGACACCGACAGCCGGAGCTCGGACCAGTCGTAGTCGGTGAGCACCGCGTCGTCCGGACTGCGCAGGACCCAGCGTTCACCCTCCGCGCTGAGCCCGCAGCCGGGCCGGATCGCCGGCATCGCGTCGGCGGCAACCGGTGCGACCCGGTCGACGCCGTGGAACACCGAGTCGGTGTCGAGCACCAGCGCGGTGTTGGTGTGGATGGGGTGATGGACGAGCGGACCGTCGGGGCCGTCGGGCCAGTACGCAAGCGCGCCGCCCGCGAGATCGGAGAACCACGCGATCCCGGTGGCGATGTGGAGGCGCCAGTCGTCGAACCGACCCGAGTGGTGCATCACCACGAGGAGCCACTGCGGCACGGTCTTGCGACTCACGCCGCGGAACTCGGGAACGTCCGTGTGGACGGCGAGTTCCTGGCCCGGGACCATGAGGTTGGCGTACGCGATCTGCGGCTCGATGACGGCCCGGCCGTGCACCGCTCGGGCCGCCGCCCCGAACCGCTCGGAGTGGAGGAAGGGCGCGATCGCAGGTTGAAACAGCTTGCCGCCGTACGCGTACTCCTCGCGGAAATAGCTCGTCCGGGCGGCGAGCGTGCCGATCCGCTCGTCGGCGCGGTGGAGCCCGCCCGACGTCAGGAAGTTGCGGACGCTGTCGTGGCGTTGGGCGAGACCCGGACCCTCGGGGATCTCGATCGGTTCGAGTTCCCCGTACGTGCGGTACCGCCCGAACTCGGTACAGAGCGCCACGACCGCCTTGGCATCCGTATCCGTGAGGAGCGGGGCGACGGGGACGATCACTTGAGAACCGAGCATCGACCCAGCGTACGGGCTCAGGCGCGGTCGGGCGTCGGCGCCAGCACGTCCAGCGCTTCCAGCGCGGCGCGCGCGCCGTCGACCCCCCGTGCGTG
>JBDUBS010000128.1:0-3576 GCA_040003875.1 Acidimicrobiia bacterium
TGTTCGTCGACCTCGAGACGTGCTGCCGCGGGCCCATCGAGTTCGACATCGCCCACGCGACCATCAACGGGAGCGGGCCGCCGATCGAGGTCGGCGCGCGCTATGCCGGCGCCGATCCATCGCTGGTTCGAGAGTGCTGGATCCTCATGTTGGCGATGGTCACCGCGTGGCGCTGCGAGCCGGGGGACGATCTCCCGAACGGCCGCGCCATGGCGATGAACTGGATCCGTCAGTTGCGCGCCGCGCTCGGGCCATGAGCGGTGCTCGTTGGCACCCGCGGACCGGGGCACCCACACGCTCGAACACCCTGACCGTTGATTGACGCGGAGCTAACAATCGCCCAAGGACGCGGCGAGCGCGCCGAAGCGGGCGAACGTCTCCGGATCGCGGCGGTACGTCATGCCGGCGTGGTACAGCACCGGCTGGACGTCGGTCCCGCGCAGTGCCGCCATGCGCTCGACGATGCGGTCGGGCATCTCGTCCCACGGGCCTTCCACGAGGAAGTGGTCGAGGATCTCGTCGTCGATCACCGCGTTCATTCCGGCCGGATCACCGGCTTTCTGGGTGGCGCGAAGCGCCTCGGTGGTGCCGGGACGGCCGATCTGGTCGAAGACGAAGGCGTAGTTCGGCGTCGATCCGTAGAAGCCGATCATCGTGCGGGTCGTCTCCCGCCAGCGGTCGCGTTCCTCTGTGGTGTCACCGGCGGCGGTGAAGATCGGTACGAAGACCGTGTAGTCGTCCAGGCCGGCCGCGCCGCGACCGGCTGAGAGGTTCGGCAGCAGGGTCGCCTCGTAGTATGTGGTCGAGTTCAACGGGTGCACGTGCACACCGTCGGCCACTGCGCCGGCGGTCCGCAGCATCCACGGATTCACCGCCGCGATGTCGACCGGTGGGTCGGGCACGTCGATCGGTCCCGGCGACCACATCGCGGGGAGCAACGTGTGCTCGTAGAACTCGCCGTGGTAGTCGAGCCGCTCGCCCCGGAAACCGGCGAAGCAGGCCTTGACCGCTTCCACGTACTCCCGCAGGCGAGGCCCGGGATGGTCGAACGGCGCCGAGTACCGACGCTCGATGTGGGCGCGCACCTGGGTGCCGAGCCCAAGGCGGAACCGTCCACCCGACGCCTGCGCCAACTCCCACGCGGTCGCGGCGGTGACCATCGGGCTGCGTGGGAACGCGACCGCGACACCCGTCGCCAGATCGAGATCGACGTCCTCGATCGCCGCGACCGCGGCCGACAGGTAGGCGGTGCGTCCGGATTCGGTGATCACCAACCCGGCGAACCCGGCCTCGGCCGCGTCGCGTGCCAACGTCCCGAACTCACGCAGACGTGTGCCACCTGTCATCACGTGGACCTTCATGTTCCCCCGTTCCCCTTGGAGCGCCGCCCTCCCGACGCGCCAGTGTGGGTCGGCCGGGCCTCGAGTGACAAACGCGCACACTGGCTACGGTGCGAGCCATGCCCGAGACCGAACCACCCGCACCCACACCGTTCGCGGCCACGCTCGCCGCGCTCGCCGCCGCTGACCCCGACCACCCGGCGATCACCGACGCGACTCGCACCGTCACGCGCGCTGAACTCGATACGCACACCAATCGACTCGCCCGCGCGTACGCGGAGCTCGGGGTCACCCAGGACTCGTTCGTCACTATCGGGTTGCCCAACGGGATCGAGTGGTTCGAGGCGACCATCGCGGTCTGGAAGCTCGGCGCCACGCCGGCGCCGGTGAGTGCGAAGCTCCCCCGCCTCGAACTGGAGGCCATCGTCGACCTTGCCGACCCGTCACTCGTGGTGGGTCTCGACGCCCCTGGGCGCACCTGCGTCGGGGCCGGGTTCACGCCGGCATCCGACCTCTCCGATGCACCGCTCCCGCTGAAGGTCGCGGCGGCGTGGAAGGCACCCACCTCGGGCGGGAGCACGGGCCGCCCAAAACTGATCGTCGCCGGTGGCCCCTCGGTCACCGAAGGCGTGAGCCTCACCGCGGTCGCGTTCGGCATGACCGAGAACGGCGTGCACCTCGCGAGTGGGCCGCTCTACCACAACGGTCCGCTGAGCTTCTCGGTCGCCGCGTTGTTCATCGGCAACCACATCATCGTGATGGAGCGCTTCGACGCGCCGCGCGCGTTGGCGCTCATCGAGGAGTACTCGGTCGACTGGATGTACGCGGTGCCCACGATGATGCAACGGATATGGAAGCTGCCGGAGGACGAGCGGACGCGTTACGACCTGTCGTCACTCAACGTCGTGTTCCATCTCGCGGCGCCGTGTCCCGATTGGTTGAAGCGCGCCTGGATCGAATGGCTCGGGCCGGAGAAGATCTGGGAGTTGTACGCGGGGACCGAAGCCCAGGCCGTCACCGTGATCAAGGGCGACGAGTGGCTCGAACATCCCGGATCGGTCGGCCGCCCGATCGTCGGCGAGATGAAGATCCTCGACCCCGATGGCAACGAGGTCCCTCGCGGTGAGCAGGGCGAGGTGTTCATGCGCGCCCCCGAAGGAGTGACCACGTACCGCTACGTCGGGGCCGTTGCGCGGAGCACCGACGACGGCTGGGAATCACTCGGCGACATGGGACACATGGACGCCGAGGGCTACCTCTTCCTCGGCGACCGATCCGCCGACATGATCCTGACTGGCGGCGCCAACGTGTATCCCGCCGAGATCGAAGCGGCACTCGACGAGCATCCCGCGGTGGGTTCGAGTTGCGTCATCGGATTCCCGGATGAGGATTTCGGGAACCGCATCCACGCGATCGTGCAGACGACCGCGGCCGTGACCGCCGACGATCTCGTCGCGCATCTCGGTGATCGACTGCTGCGCTACAAGATCCCGCGCACCTTCGAGTTCGTGAGCGAACCGCTCCGCGACGATGCCGGCAAGGTGCGGCGCAGCGCGCTCCGGGCCGACCGGTTGGGGCAATAATTCCAGTTTGAGCAGTTCGGCGGCCGATACCTCTCTCAACACGGTCGAGAGAGGGAATTGTCGTGAGCATCGGATCGTCCCAGCTGTTGCGAGTCAGAGTCGCCGGCGCGGTGATCGCCGCGGTGTCCCTCGGAGGATTCGCGGTCGCGGCCGCCTCGGTCGTGAAGGAACCGGTACCGAAGGTTGCCGTCGATCCCACCACCGATCCGACCACCGAACCGAGCACGGGTCCCACCACCGACCCGACGACCATCCCGGTGACCGAGCCCACGACCATGCCCACGGAGCCCCCCGCGGGGGTACCGGCCGACCCTCCGGTCGTGGATCCGACCACCTGCACGACCCACGGCGAGCACGTGTCCCAGGTCGCGCACGACACGCCGCCGGGCCCGGGCCACGGTCAGGCCGTCTCGGCCGCCGCGCACGACCACGCGGGCGAGTGTGACGACTCGGTGGCGCCGTCCACCCCTCCCCCGACCACCGCCGAAGCACCCGACAACAGCGACGACCGAGGTCAGGACGACCAAGGTGACGACGGCGACCACCACGACGCGCCTTCGACCTCGGCCCCGTCCGGCAATCACGGCCACGCCGGCCATGGCCGCGGCGCCGACTGAACGCGCTCCCGAGCCGGAGCGAGGAACGAGCAGAGG
>JBDUBS010000298.1:0-3569 GCA_040003875.1 Acidimicrobiia bacterium
CATCGCCGCGAAGCCCACCCGGTGGAAATAGCTCAGGTGTGCGTCCGGCGCGTAACCGATGGTGAATCCGGCGCGCGTCAACGCCCATCCCAGTGCGATGTCCTCGCACCGAGTCAGTGACTCGTCGAAACCACCGACCATTTCGAACGCAGCCCGCCGCACCCCGAGGTTGCCGCTCAACAGGTACGGGCGTCCGAGGAATCTGGGCAGCGTGTCGGGGGTCGCGGGCGGATGCCACGAGGCCGACCGCCGGTCGGGGAAGACGTCGATCACGCAACCCGTGACCGCGTCCAGTTCCGCGAGGGCCTCGATCAGCGCGTACAGCCACCCGGTTTCGGCGACGTCGTCCGCATCGCAGAAAGCGAGCAAGTCGCCGCGCGCGTGGCGGGCTCCGATGTTGCGTGCGTACGCCGCGCCGCGGCGTTCACGCGCCGGGAGGACCCGCAGCGAGATGTGTTCGGGGACCTCCCATCGTCGGGCGACATCGGCGGGATCGATCGGGGTGGGACAGTTGAGTGCGAGGATGCACTCGAACCGGTCGACCGCGGTCTGGCCGAACACCGCTTCGACCTGCCGGTCGAGCCCCGCGTCGACGGCACCTACCGGGATGACGACCGACGCGCCCACCGGAACGATGTCCGTCGCGGCGCTCATCCGAGGCCTCGGCGGGATACGGCCTGCACGGGCGCTGCGCCGCTCAGGTGCTCGTCGTCGGTGGCCGCAACCGCGGCCGGGACGACCGCCTTGGAACCCTCGGACTGCGAAGACTTGGTGCGTCGTGATCGTTTGGCCCAACCCGTTCCACCGGTGGTTCGGTGGTCCCGGCCATCGTCCACGACGAGGACGGGTCCGCTTCGGTGCGCGATCTGCTGCGCGACGATCTGCAACCTGCGCCGGGTCTGGATCTGGGTCGGGACGACCAGGATCACCAGGTCGGCGAGGCTGGCGAACTCGGCCGAAGCCGGGGCTTCCAGGAGTGAGCCGGCTGCGACGATGACGACTTCCCGGCCCTCACTCAAGGTGTCGAGCGTCGCCGCCGGACCGTGTTCCCGTACGAAGGCGGCACCCACTTCGACAACTTTGGCGACGAGCGTGGGACGACCGGACGGACTCGGGTTGGTCGTCTCGGACGCCGACGCGCCTCCGGGTCCGATCCCGCGCAGACTCGGCTGGGACGGCGTCGGAGCGAACTCGTCGAGCCGCCGTACGTCGATGTCGGCACAGAAGTTCGAGATGCCACGCATTTCGAGCGTCGCGGCCAACGAGCGGGCCAGGGCGGAGGATGCGGCAACGTGCTCGGTCCCGACGACGAGCGTGGTCAACGCCGGTCCTGATCGGGACGTGGATTCGAGGCGCGCGCAGAGTTCGTTGAGGAAGACCGCGTCGTCGATGTCCACGGTTCGCCCCGCGTCCGTCATGCCCACACCGAAATCGACCGGCAGCCGCCCGAACAGTGGCGCGCCCACGAGTTCGGCCGCTTCTTCTCCGTCCAACACCCGAGGCGAGACCCGCGCCATGACGACCGCGAGGAACCCGCCGCCGAGCAGCGCGGCGAAGGTGAACGGGCCGAGCACCATGATCTTGGACCTGCCGTCGAGCACCGGATCGGTTCCGCGTTCGATGATCCGGGCCGAGTTGACCGCCGACGCGCCGAGCAGCGCACGCGCGCGCTCGTTGGTGAGCTGGGTGACCTGATCCAGGAGCACGGCCGTGTGCGATGCGAGGTCCGGCTTGATCTGGTCGATGGTGGGTCCGGCCGCGCCGCCTCGAGCGGAGTCGTACTGCGCCAGCGCGCCCTCGATCTGGGCGTCGACCCCTGCGAGCTCGTCGCGTGCGGCAGCGAGGCGGGCGTCGTACCGCCGGGCCACTTCGTCGCGGCGTCGTAGTCCGCTGTCGGTCACGTCGTTCGCGTAGGTCGTCGCGTAGGCCGTCACGATCGCGCGGGCCCGATCGCCGCTGGCGTCGTGGGCCACGATGTCGACAAGATCCGCACCGCTCTGTTGGTTGACGGTGACGTCCGCGAGCAGTGACCGCGCGGTCGTGCCCTTCCCGAGTTTCTTCGCGACTCTCACCGCGAACTCTTCCGACGTCAGCACCCCGATCTCGGTGGCGACGTGGCGGTCCGGGGTGTCGCCGGCAGCGGCATCCGAACCGGCATTGATCGAGAGCGTGGCCCGCGAGGCCCAGGAGGGCGAGGCCAGTTGGGTGTATCCGAAGATCGCTCCGATCACGGCGCAGGCGACGACGAACTTCCAGTACCGCCTGGCCGCGTGGATCACGTACGAGAGTTCCATAGAATGTCCGTTCAGGCTGACGTCGGGGCGAGGGGTCGGGCAGCAGGGCCGCCGGCTCCGAGGTAGGGCAGCAGGAAACCCAAGACCTCGGTTCTTGCTTCGGGATCGAACATCGAGTGGTCCAAACGAGAGACTTCGACCAGAGTGGTCATCGGGTGTTCCACGACGCTCCTGAACCGATTTCCGCCGCGTCGGCGAAGCGCTCGGAGCCCCCACTCGTCCGGGCCGAACACCAGGGCCACCCGCACGCCTCGGGCGACGGCGGATTCGAGCGCCTCCACCGGAGACGCGACCAGACGAATCCGATCCAGTCCCGCCCACACCCGGTACGGGACCTTTTCGAACCACGGCAGGAGCGGGGTCTTGCGGAGCGGAGTTCCGATGAGCCGATTCGTGTAGCCCGCGGCTCGCCGGCGGCGATCGGCCCGTCGGTCGGAGAACACCGCATCGAAACGCCCGTTGATGCTGATCGCCGCCTCGATCTCCGGCCGGGCGAGCACCGCATCGAAGCTCAGCAGGGCGCCCGAGCACAGCCCGATCAAGGAGAAGGAATCGACGCCGTCGCCGTGAAGATCGGTGATCACCTCGCCGATGTCGGCGGCCGCCGTGATGGGATACGTGTTGTTCTCGACCGCTCCCGGCCGAGCCGGACTGTCGCCGATGCCGCTCAGGTCCAGCCGGATCACCCGCCAACCCGCGACCGCCATGTCGCGCGCGACGTCGACCCACGCGCCGCCGGGACCGATCGATCGGGCCACCCCGTTGTTGAGGGTGATCAGCGCACGGGTCGGGACCGTGTCGACGCGCGCAGTGTCCACCACGAAGAGTCCCGAGTCTCGCAACCGTCGGACTCGGTGTCGCAACGTCACGTTCCCGTCGAGCGCTTCGAGGGTGTCCGACGTGATCGCAGGCGCCGCTGGGGTCCCGACCGGCGCCGACGGGCCGGCGACGGGCCGGGTCCGAGCTGCGACCCAGCCGCAGATCTCGGCCACCAGCGACTCGGGGACGACCGCGAGCTCCGCATCCACGTCGATGAGTTCCGGCATGCCGGGCCGTACCCGTACCTCGACCGAATCGGTCATGCGCTCGGTCCACCGTTGCGCCTCGCGAACGGGTTCGGGTCGCGCGATGACCAGCGTCGGCACCGAGAGCTGATCGAGGTCGACCGCTGCCGCGCCGATCTCGGCGAGCGTCGCATCGCCCAACCACTCACCCGCGACCGAGACACCCGGCACCGCTCGATGTCCCGGGTCGGTCGGCGCGGCGAGCATGCGC
>JBDUBS010000152.1:0-3537 GCA_040003875.1 Acidimicrobiia bacterium
ACAGTTTGGGTCGGACCGCGGGCGCGTAGGCTATCGCTCGGTTCCGAGCGGCCGGCGAGTACGGGAGAGAAACGCAGCGTGGCTGATCTCGAGGGACTGGCGACACCGGGCGACATCGCCAAACTGGGCGACCTGGCGGCCGAAGCGGGCCTGCAGCGGGTCGCGATGTTGGCCTGGCGAGACCTCGACGACCCCGAGGCAGGCGGGTCCGAAGTCCATGCGTCGATGGTGGCGCGCCTGTGGGCGGAAGCGGGCATCGAGGTCACGATGCGGACCTCCTTCGCGGCGGGCCAACCGCAGCTGAGTTGGCGCCACGGGTACCGCGTGATCCGGAAGGCCGGTCGGTACATGGTGTTCCCACGGGCTGCCTTCTCGGAGATGATGGGTTGGCACGGTGGCCGCGACGGGCTCGTCGAGATCTGGAACGGGATGCCGTTCATGTCTCCGATCTGGGCGCGGACCCCGCACGTCACCTGGCTGCACCACGTGCACGCCGACATGTGGAACATGACGCTGCCCCCGAAACTCGCGGCGGTCGGGCGCACCCTCGAATCCGACATCGCGCCGAAGTTCTACCGCCGGACCCCGATCGTCACGCTCTCCAGCTCCTCGAAGGGCGAACTCGTCGAGGACCTGGGATTCAAGCCGTCGATGGTGCACGTGGTGCCACCGGGGATCGACCCGAAGTTCTCGACGGGGAATGAGAAGTCGCCGACGCCACTCGTCGTGGCCGTAGGCCGCCTCGTACCGGTGAAGCAGTTCGACGTGCTCGTCGACGTACTCGTCAAACTGCGCGCCCGACATCCGGACCTCGAAGCCGTCATCGTCGGCGAGGGCTACCGCCGGGAACAACTCGAGACCCAGATCCACGAGGCGAGGGCCGAGCGCTACATCCACCTGCCCGGACACGTGGCCGAGGAACAACTGATCGACCTGTACCGACGGGCGTGGGTGCTCACCAGCGCGTCGGCGCGGGAGGGTTGGGGCATGACCGTGACCGAGGCGGCGGCGTGTGGCACTCCGGCAGTCGTCACCCGCATCGCCGGTCACTCCGATGCCGTCGCCGAGGGCGCCAGCGGACTGCTCTGCGACGGGCCCGAGGAACTCGGCTCCGGACTCGATCGTGTCCTCTCGGATCAGGATCTCCGGGCGCGACTGGCCGCAGGCGCCCGTTCGTATGCGGCGCAGTTCACCTGGGCGGCGACCGCACGCGGAACCCTCGAAGTGCTCGCGGCCGAGGCGCTGCGGCGGAGGAGACACCAATGACCGACCCCAAGTCCTTTTTCCTCGGCGCCGAGATCCACGAGTACCTCGTCGCCCACGGTTCGCCGCCCGACGCGGTGCAGCAGCGGCTCATCGCCCGCACCGCCGAGTTGGGCGGGATTTCGATGATGCAGATCTCGCCCGAGCAGGGCGCCTTCATGACGTTGCTGACGCGGATCGTGGACCCGAAGCTCGCGGTCGAGGTCGGCACGTTCACCGGTTACAGCGCGCTGTGCATCGCGCGCGGACTCTCGACCGGGTCGCGGCTCGTGTGTTGCGACGTCAGCGAGGACTGGACGGCGATCGCACGCGGTGCATGGGACGAAGCCGGCGTCGCCGACCGCATCGATCTCCGTATTGCCCCGGCCATCGAGACGTTGGCGGCGTTGCCGCCCGACACCATGATCGACCTGGCCTTCATCGACGCCGACAAGCCGAACTACGCGAACTACTACGAGGCGATCATCGGCCGAATGCGTGCCGGTGGGCTGATCCTCGTCGACAACGTGTTGTGGGGCGGTGCGGTGGTCGACGCAAGCGCCGACGACGAGAACACGGTCGCGATCCGCGCGTTCAACGATCTCGTGGCGGACGACGACCGGGTCGAGACCGTGATGATCCCGCTCGGCGACGGCATCACGTTCTTGCGCAAGCGCTAGGCGTCAGAATTTGCCGGTGCGGCCGTACCGGTAATAGCCGGCGTACTTGGCGCCGATCTCGGACGGAACTCCGACGATCGGTCCCAGTGCCCGGGCGCCCCACACGACCTCGGCCGTGCGCTCCACCAACGCCGCCACGTGCAGGGCGTCCTTGGCGGTCTTGCCGCAAGCGAACAGACCGTGGTTGGCCATCACGACCGCAGCCCGATCGGCGACCCGTCGGGCGACCTCGTCGGCGAGTTCCTGCGAGCCGGTCTCCCTGTAGTCACTGCACTCGACGTCGCCGCCCACGTACACATCGAACTCTTCGACGACGGCAGGGATCGGCTGGTGGGTGATCGCGAACATCTGCACGTGCTTGGCGTGACAGTGCATGGTCGCGCCGATTTCCGGATACGCGTTCAACACCGCGAGGTGGAGTTGCTTCTCGCTGGTCGGCCCGCGGTGGCCTTCGACCACACTGCCGTCGGGCGCGCAGACCACGAGGTCGTCGAGGGTCATCTCCAGGTAGTCGAGGCTGCTCGGGGTGAGGACGGCATTCCCGTCGGGGAGTCGGGCCGCGAGGTTGCCCGCGGTTCCCTCCACCAGACCCGAGCGGAGCATCTCCTGCGCGGCCCAGAGCACCTGCTCCTTGATCTCCGCCGCCGACGGTGCGGTTGCGTCCTGAGCCACGTTCAGATCTCCTCGAGGGCTTCGGGGTTCACCAGGTTGGTGGGTCGCCCTCCCGCGAGGAGCTCGGCGAGTCCCCGGGCGATCGAGAGCGAATGGCGGGTCTCGGTGTCCCAGGTAGCACCGCCGATGTGAGGTGTGAGCACCACATTCGGCATCGAGCAGAGTGGGTGGTCTACCGGGAGGTGCTCGCCGACGAAGTGGTCGAGGGCGGCGCCGGCGAGCTTGCCGGCCTGCAGCGCGATCACCAGCGCATCGGTGTCGTGGAGTTGGGCGCGAGCACTGTTGATGAAGATCGCCCCTTCCTTCATCGCCGCGAACTGCGCGGCACCGATCAGTCCTTCGCTGTCGGGCGTCACAGCGGCGTGGAGCGACACGACGTCGGCCGCGGCGAGGAGGTCCGGGAGCGAGTGGGTGGCGTCGGGTGCGAACGGGTCGTAACTGATCACGTTCATCCCGAGGCCTTCGAGCCGCCATTTGGTCGCACGACCGACCGCGCCGAGTCCGACGATGCCCGCGGTACGACCGTTCAGCTCCCAGGCCCGGAACCGTTGGTAGGGGATCGTGCCGTCGCGCCAGACCTGGCCTTCCCGTACGTCCATGTCCGCCCGCACGATCCCTCGGTTGACCGCGTAGAGGAGCCCGACGGTGATCTCGGCGACGGCATCGGCGTTCCGGCCGGGGGCGCGCAGCACCGGAATTCGGTTGGCAGTCGCAGCCGGTACGTCGACGTTGTTCGGAGTCTCCGGTGCGGCGGAAACAGTGTTCGGAGGCGGAACCGCCGTACCGATCGCGGCAATACTCTCGGTGATGAGCTTCTTATGCTCCTCGAGCCGGACCTCTTCTTCGAGGGTCATTCGCATCTCGGTGGTCGCCTTCTTGAATTCGCCCATGGCCCTGCCGAGCGAACGTCCTACGTCCGGAAGCTTGCGCGGTCCGAAAACGA
>JBDUBS010000417.1:0-3524 GCA_040003875.1 Acidimicrobiia bacterium
GACATCGGCGGGATCATCGTCATCGACTTCATCGACATGGAGATCAAGAAGAACCGTGATGCGGTCACCAAGGGCCTCAGGGAGGCGCTCGCCCGGGACAAGACCCGGACCCAGGTGTTCGAGATCTCCGAACTGGGGCTCGTCCAAATGACCCGGAAGCGCATCTCGGAGGGCCTGGTCGAGGCCTTCTCCGAGACCTGCACCGTGTGCGACGGCCGTGGTTTCGTGGTCGATGAGGCGATGCTGTAGAGTCGCCGGGTTCTCCCGCAGATTTTGAGGTCTTCACGCGCCATGTACGCAGTCATTGCCACCGGCGGCAAGCAATACAAGGTCGAAACCGGCCAGCAGCTCGATGTCGAGCGGCTCGGGGTCGACGACGGCGAGGTCGCACTGCGACCGGTGTTGCTCGTCGACGGCTCCACGATCCTGGCCACGCCGGGCGAGCTGGGCGCGGCATCGGTGACTGCGAAGGTGATCGGCGCGGCGAAGGGCCCGAAGATCGACGGGTTCCTGTACAAGCCGAAGTCGAACAACCGCAAGCGTTGGGGACACCGGCAGCACTACACCACCATCGAGATCACCGCGATTACGAAGGGCTGAGTCATGTCGAAGAAGAAGGGCGCAGCCTCGTCTCGTAACGGTCGGGATTCCTCCGCACAGCGGCTCGGGATCAAGGTGTACAGCGGTACCGAAGTCAGTGCGGGCACGATCATCGTGCGCCAGCGCGGGACCAAGTTCCACCCGGGTGAGAACGTCGGTCGCGGCGGCGACGACACCCTGTTTGCCACTGCGGACGGCGTGGTGAAGTTCGGTCACCGTCGGGGCCGCAAGCTCGTCGACATTCTCGTCGGCTGACCCCGGCCAGGATCGGAGCCGATGATCGGTTCCACGCTGCGAGCGGACGGGCAAGAGACCCGGAAGTGAGCAGATGAGTCGCGCAAGACTGATGGGCATCATGCGAGCGGACGGGCATCGCCCGGGAGTGAGCAGATGAGTTGCACCAAACTGCCGGTCAGGATGCGATCGGACGGGCCGTAGGGATGTCCAACTTCGTCGACGAAGCGCAACTCAATGTGCGCGGTGGTGACGGTGGAGCCGGTTGCATCTCGTTCCGCCGCGAGTCCCATACCCCCAAGGGCGGTCCGGACGGCGGCGACGGCGGGTCGGGCGGCGATGTGTGGCTCCAAGCCGAGCGCAACGTGGCCTCGCTGCTGTCCTTTCGTGACCATCCGCACCGACGTGGCGCGTCGGGAACTCACGGGTCGGGCAATCAGCGCCACGGTGCGTCGGGTGCGGACCTCACGGTCTTCGTGCCCGAGGGCACCACGGTGCGCAAACACGACACCGGCGAGGTGATCGCCGACCTCGTCGGTCACGGCGACCGCTGGTTGGCCGCGCACGGCGGTCGCGGCGGTCGCGGGAACACCCGGTTCCTCTCCAACGCACGGCGGGCGCCGAGCTTCGCCGAGCAGGGCGAGTACGGCGAAGAACGCTGGCTGGAGTTGGAGTTGCGACTCATGGCCGACGCCGCGCTCGTGGGTTTCCCCAACGCGGGAAAGTCGACGCTGATCGCGTCGATCAGCGCAGCCAAGCCGAAGATCGCGAACTATCCGTTCACCACCCTCGTGCCGAACCTCGGCGTGGTGCGGTTCCAGGATCACGAGTTCGTCGTAGCCGACATCCCGGGTCTTATCGAGGGCGCGGCCGAAGGGCGTGGGTTGGGTCACCAGTTCCTGCGCCACGTGGAGCGGACGCGGGTACTCGTCGTGCTGCTCGACCTGGCACCGATGGACGGACGCAGCCCCGAGGAGCAGGAGCGGATCCTGCTGGACGAACTCGGCCGCTATAAGCCGGAGTTGCTCATCCGGCCTCGGATCGTCGTCGGGGCCAAGGGTGATGTCGCGCAGTTCGAGACCCACCATCCGGTGATCTCGGCCGTCACCCATCGCGGGCTCGACGAGTTGTTGGGCCGGCTCGGCACCCTGATCGACGAGAGTCGCGGGAGCGAGCCCAAGGCGGAGACGTATGTGGTGCACCGCCCCGCCGAAGAAGGGTTCAGCGTTACGCGCGACTCCGACGGTGCGTACCGACTCACGGGGCGGTCCGCCGAGCGGGTGGTGGCAATGGCGGACCTCACGAACCTCGAAGCGATCGAGTACGTACACCTGCGGTTCCGGAAGATGGGCGTGGAGAAGGCACTGGCCCGGGCGGGTGCCCGGGAGGGAGACCTCGTGCGTATCGGCGACGTCGAGCTCGAGTACGTGGAGGGGCTCTGATGCGCGCCGTCGTCAAGATCGGCACGTCGTCGGTCACCAATGCTGTCGGTGAGCTCGACGAGAGCGCGCTCGCGAAACTGTGCGACGAGCTGGTGGCGGTGCGCGAGGCGGGCCACCCGGTGGCCGTGGTCTGTTCGGGCGCGATCGCGGCCGGAATGCCGGCGCTCGGACTCGCGGCCCGACCGACCGACATCGGTACGCTCCAGGCGATCGCGGCGGTCGGTCAACCCCGGTTGATGGCCCGCATCAACGCGCAGTTCGCGACGCATGGTGTGGTGGCAGGGCAGGTGCTGTTGACGCCGTACGACTTCCTCCATCGCACCCAGTACCTGCACGCGCGCGAGACGTTGGCGCGTCTGTTCGACCTCGGTGTCATCCCGATCGTGAACGAGAACGACACCGTCGCCGACGACGAAGTGCGTTTCGGCGACAACGATCGCATCTCGGCGCTGGTCGCAAATCTCATCGAGGCCGAGGTGCTGGTGATGCTCACCGACACGGCCGGCTTGTTCACTGCCGACCCGCGGGTCGACGCGAGCGCCTCCCTCATCGAGGAGATCGCCGCGGTCGACGCCGCACTCGACGCGATGGTGGGCGGCGCCGGATCGGACCGGGGGAGTGGGGGCATGGCCACCAAGCTCTCGGCGGCCCGGATCGCGTCCTGGTCGGGTGTCCGCGCCGTCATCGCCGCGGCCGACGCGCCGGGCGTCATTGCCGACGCGATCGCAGGGCGGGCCGTGGGCACCGTCATCCAACCCCACGCGGAGCGGCTCGCGAGCCGGAAGCTCTGGATCGCGTTCGCGATCGGCGCGTCGGGTCGGATCGTGGTGGACGACGGTGCCCGGACGGCGCTGCTCACCCAGGGGCGTTCCCTGCTCGCCGCGGGGGTGCGAGAGGTCGTGGGTACCTTCGAGCCCGAGAGTGCGGTGGAGATTGTGGGACCCGACGGTCGGGTGTTCGCGAAAGGCCTCGTGCGATCGGACTCGGTCACCATCCGGGCGACGGCCGGCCAACGCACGGCCGACCTCCCGAACGGGGTCGCCACCGAGGTCGTCCACCGCGACGACCTCGTCGTGTTGCCAGGTTGACGGACCCGAAAGATTTCGCGGCTGAGAGCTTGCATCGGGTTGTGTCGCGGGTCACACTGAACGCCGTCGCTCGCCTGCCGGAACGGGGGGAGGGCCCGAACGCCATCGGCGGGTCGGGCCCACGGCAGACGAGCAGACGGGGGGCCGTCGGAGAAATCCG
>JBDUBS010000181.1:0-3520 GCA_040003875.1 Acidimicrobiia bacterium
CACCACAGCTTCGCGCCCCGCCGATGGATTGTCGGCTCCTCGGTGGCACTAGATCGGCGGCCACTGACCTGCACAAACCGCGTGGAGCGGGTGACCGGGATCGAACCGGCATGGCCAGCTTGGAAGGCTGGGGCTCTACCATTGAGCTACACCCGCGAGGCCGTCGAGGGTAGCAGCGCGCGCTTCGGCGACCGAGGCTCGTCCAGTGCGTTGCACGCTCGGCCCGGCGCCCAAATCCGTGGAGCGCGGTGCGTGTGACCGCGAGACTCGCCCCATGGATGTCACGGTGCGCGGCGCGATCGCGGCCGACAGCGAACGGCTGCAATCGATCGAGCGGGAGGCCGGTGAACAGTTCCGGTCCGTGGGTCTCGGTGCGGTTGCCGACCACGCCCCGTTCTCGGTCGACGAGTTGGTCGCCTACGTGAACGACGGGCGGAGTTGGGTGGCGACGGAAGCCGACGCGATTCTCGGCTACGTCGTCGTCGACCGCGTCGGCCGTGCGGCCCACGTCGAGCAGGTGAGCGTGGTGCCCGAGGCGCAGGGCCGGGGGATCGGTCGCCGGCTGATGGACCAGGCCCACTCGTGGGCGCGCACCCAGGGATTCGACGCGATCACGCTCACCACGTTTCGCGACGTGAGTTGGAACGCACCGCTGTACGCCCATCTCGGCTACCGCCCGCTGGGGGAGGACGAGCTCAGCGACGCGCTGCGTGCGCTCCGGGACGAGGAGGCCGAACACGGACTCGATCCGGCCACGCGCGTCTGCATGCGTCTCGACCTCTGAGTCGGCGTCGTCGCTCGACGCGCCCCCTAGCGTGGACGACCGATGCAGTTCACCCAGGATTCGCACGCCGCGATCGCCGACGGATCGATCACCGTCAGCTTCCGGCTGTGGACGCGACCGCAAGCGAAGGTGGGTGGGCGGTACGCCGTCGGAGCGGTGGTGATCGAGGTCGACGCGATCGAGATGATCCCGTTCCACGCCGTGACCGATGCCGACGTGCGCAATGCCGGAGCCACGGACCGCGAGGCGTTACGGAAGCGCGCCGCCCACGCCGGTCCGATCGAGGACGACACCCTGCTCTACCGGCTCGACTTCCACGTGGCGGGGGAGCGCACGGCGCCCGATACGGTCCCACTCGACGGTGCGGCCGTCGCGCAGGTGATCGAGAAGCTCGATCGTATGGATGCGCGATCGAAGCGCGGTCCGTGGACTCAGCGGGTGTTGGAGATCATCGGCGACCAGCCGGCGACGGTGTCGACCGAACTCGCCGAGCAACTCGACCGGGCACGGTTCGAGTTCAAGACCGACGTCCGCAAGCTCAAAGCCCTGAACCTGACCGAATCCTTGCTGGTGGGTTACCAGTTGACGCCGCTCGGTCGACTGGTGGTCACGGCGCGCCGCCTGGCCTGATGGGAATGTCCGACCCGGCTCTTTGTGACGGTGCTGTGACAACTTGAGCGGTTTCTCTTTGGGACTTTCACTCAGGTTTGCGCGGGCGATGCCGACAACCAGCGCACGTTGGGGAGACAGGACTCCTCGATGACGTCGGCGCCCCGCGGCGCCCCACACAGAAGATGAGGATCCCCGTCATGTCAGAGTCAGTGGAAATGGTCGAAGGCGGTCGCGCGGTGCGCCGACGCAGCCGCAAGCGCAAGGTCGCAGTGCTCGCGCTCTCGCTCACCGCCGCGCTCGGTGCGACCGCAGCACTCGCCGCGTGGACCGTCGGTGGTGGCGGTAGTGGTACGGCGACTGCCGTCTCGTCCCAGAACCTCACCACCAGCGTTGCGACCACGACCGCCGCGCTGTACCCGGGTATCACCGGCGCCAACCTGTACCTCACGGTCAACAACCCGAACCCGTTCGCCGTGACCATCACGTCGGTGAACGCGAACGGTGCGGCGACGGCCGACGCGGGCCACGTCTCGTGTGTCACGACCGGTGTCACCTACACGACGACGGCGGTTTCGAAGGTCGTTCCCGCGACCGGCTCCCTGTCGTTCACCGTCCCCAGCGTCGCGATGTCCAACACGTCGGACAACGGATGCCAGGGCGCGACGTTCACCGTTCCCGTCACGTTCACGGCCGGTAGCTGACCTCTGGCCCGAGTCATGTTCAAACGACTGTTCGCGCTGCTCATCCTGTCGCTCGTGATGCTGACGGCATCAGGGGTCGGGATCGCGCACGCCGCGTCGGATCGCGATTTCATGTTGTCGGCCGATTTTCGAGGTCTGTACCCGAACGCCGACCTCGTGGTCCCGGTCTCGGTGTACAACCCACAGCGATACGACCTCGCGGTGCACGCCGCGACTGCCATCGTCTCGGACGCCAGCCCGCAATGCCCGGCGAGCAACGTGATCGCGCAGACCTTCTCGGGCGATGTCGTCGTCCGCTCCCACGAGCGCTCCATCGTCCCGGTGCGGATGCAGATGTTGGCGACCGCGCCGGATGCGTGCCAGGGCGCGGTGTTCCCACTCACCTTCGACGCCCACGCTGAGATCGTCAACGGCACTGGCGGCCCGGACCGCGGATTCGCGTTCACCGGTGCCAGCGTCGGGCTCCTGATCGTCGTCGGCGTCCTCGCGGTCGGTGTCGGCCTCACGCTGGTCCTACGCCGTCGGAACGTGAGCGAGGTGCAGGCGTGAAGCGTCTCGTCGTTGTCTTGATCGCGCTCCTGGGCCTGACGCTCAGTCCCGCCTCTGCATTCGCGGCGTGGGCGCCGGGTGGCAATGGGTCGGGCTACGGGTCGGGACTCTCAATCGGACTCCCGACGTCCAAACTCGCGGCCGCGACCGGCCCGACGTCGATCCACATCACCTGGGCTGCGCCGAGCGCGCCCAGCGCGACTCCCACCCAGTACGTCGTTCGCCGGACCGCACCGACGACCACCACTGCGTGCACGGTGAGCGGGTCCACATTTGCGTGCGACGACACCGGCCTCAGCAGTTTGACCTCGTACACGTACACGATCGAGGCCACGGTCGGTACCAACTGGAGCTCCGGTCAGACGACCGGCTTCTTGGCGACCACCTCGGCACTCCCCAACTTCATCGTGTCCGTCACCGGCGGGAACAAGACCGCGGGCAGTGCGTTCACCGCGACGATCAAGGCGACGACGAACGGCGTGACGACCGACACCAGTTACTCCGGCTCGAAGACCGTCACGTTCTCGGGCCCCGCCAGCAGCGACTCGGGTCAAGCACCGCTCTATCCCGCTTCGGTGACGTTCGCCTCGGGTGTCGGTACCGCTTCGATCAAGCTCTACGACGCCACGACCGCGATCCTCACGGCGACTCAAGGCATCTTGACCGGTGCGACGTCGGTCCCGGTCGTCGCCGCGATTGCGAGCCAGCTTCAGTACACGAGTTCGAATGAGTCGTGCGCCTCGGGCTCGGCGAACGTCGGCAACGGCGGCACATTCACCTCGAAGGTCACGATGTACGACGCATACCTCAACCCGGCCACCGAGGCGACGACGCGGACGGTCAACATGACGATGACCACTGGGGCCGTCTCGCC
>JBDUBS010000651.1:0-3504 GCA_040003875.1 Acidimicrobiia bacterium
AGCTGCCCGAGACGCTGATGCTGAGACCGATCGTGCTCGAGGAGCCGGTCGCGGCCGGCGGCGACGGCGCGATCGAGAGGAACTCGATGCCGGCATCGTCGGCGATGTTGTTGGCCTGGATGATGAACTCACCGAGGTCGGGCAACTTGGGGATCGCCTGGTCGAACTTGCGCAGCAACGCAGCCTGTTCCGTGGCGGACTTCTGCTGCGAGTTCAACCGCGCGAGGTCGGCTTGCAGGCTCTGTTCCTTGCTCTGCTCGGTCGCGACCGACACCTTGGTGGTGTCGAGCGTGTCGCCGATCGGGCTGTACACGATGAAGTACCACGCCAGGATGACGACGACTACCCCGGCCGCGCCGGCGATGAGGGCGTTGCGCTTCATGGCGTGCTCAACTTGTAGTTATCGGCCCGCTTCGATTTGGCCTTGTCGGTGATGGTCGCGGTCGACGTGAAGGTGACCGTCGTCGGTGCGCCCCCGGTCCCGTCGGTGGCCGAGCCCGCGGTGCTCGGCGACTTCGAGGCGGTGGGGACCCAGAGGTCCCGGAACGACGGGATGTCGGCGCCGATGCGCTGGATCCACGCGGCGATGGCGTCGAAGTCGCGACCCTGACCGGCGAAGTTCACCGTGCCCGACGGTCCGGCGGCGGGCGCCGGGGTAGCTGGTGCGGTCGGCGTGGTCGTGTCGGCCGCAGGCGCCGTGGTGGTCGAGGAATCGGGGGTGGTCGGCGCCGGCGTGGGCGCAGCGGCGGCGGTCGCGGCCGCCGGCGTCACGCTGCCCTGGAACGACGTGAGCCACACATCGGCCGGGATCGTCCGAGAGACCGCCTGGAGCATCGTGGACCACGACACGTCGGTGGCCAGCAGGTTCTGCGCCTCGGCCGAGAGCGCTTCGATCTGGGTCTGGCGCTGCGCGACGTCGGAGAGACCGTCGATCTCGTGCTGGAGCTTGACGTTCCTCGCCTGCGCGGCGGCCAGCTTCGACTTCTCGTCGTCCACCTGCTTCTGCTTCAGGTAGGTGAGTCCGGCCAGGCCTGCGACCAGCACGCCTCCGACCACGAGGCCCACCTTGATCAGCTGACCGCGATCGGTCGTCGTCTTGTGGTCTCCGCCCAGGAGGTCGATCCGCTTGCCCGACATGAGGCCGCCGAGCGCGAGCCCGACCGGCACGGGCAGGAACGGATCGAGCATCGGGAGCTGATCATCCGGGAACCCGATGTCGCCGACCGCGATGTGTTCGCGTGGCCGGGCGAGGTCGACGGGTACGCCGACGGTATCGAGGAGTTGGTCCGCGAGACCCGGGGTGAGCGAGCCGCCGCCGGTGAGTGTGACGCGGAGCAGCCGGATCGCATCGGGTTGGGTCCGGTAGTAGTCCAGCGATCCCCGGATCTGCTCGACGAGATCGGAGATGGGCCGCGCCATCGCACCCTGGGCGCGCTGGCGCAGGTCCACCGGTGCGCGTTCGTCGCCCCGCTTGACCGCCTCGGCCTGCTCCTGGGTGAGTTCGAGATCGCGTGCGATGGCATCGGTGACCGCGCGGCCGCCGGACCCGAGGATGCGCACGAAGCGCGGGATGCCGAGTTCGTGCACCACGACCACGGTGACGCCGCCGCCGACACTGACGATCGCCTCGACGCCACCGCCGTTGTCCGATACCCGGCGTCCGACCGAACGGACGAGCGAGAGCGGGACGAGGTCGACCGAAGCCACCGTGAGTCCGGCGGCCCTGACCGCGCCGGTGAGGTTGCGGATCAGATCCCGGTGCGCGGCGGCGAGCAGCACCCGGCTCATCGGTTGGGGCGGAGGCCCGTCGCCGGTCACCTCGGGCAGCGGGAGTGCCTCGAGGACCTGGAAGTCGAGGACCGCGTCCTCGAGTGGGATCGGGATCAGCTCCTGGGCCTGGAACCGCAACGCGCCGGCGAGTTCGGCGTCGGACATCGTCGGGAGATCGACCGTCCGCACGAGGACGCGCGGCGATGCCACACCGATCCGGACCGGAGCTTTCTTGAGACTCAGTTCCTTCCAGAGGCGCTGCACTGCCGCGGTGACCGCCGCCGGGTCGACGACCTCGCCGTCGCGCATGGCACCGGCCGGGAGGGCGACCTGTCCGAAACTGGTCAGCCGGGGCGGGTCGCTCGCTTCGATCTCGGCCACGCGGACCGCATTGGTCCCGATGTCGAGGCCAATCAGACGGCGGGCCACTGGTCTGTGCCCCCTTCGTTCATCGTGCCGACGACCCGTTCGTCGAGGTACTTCGCAACGTCTCGCTCGCGGATGCGCAGGTGCTTCCCGACGCGGATGGCAGGCAGTTCGCCCGCCTTGATCAACCGATACACGGTCATGGTGGAGACACGCATCACGTCGGCCACCTCGCGGGCGGTCAAAAGATCGTGCGGTATCGGCGACGCCACGGCTGTTGCCCCTCGTTGACTTTCGGCACAGTAAGTCTCAGTCCCGAACATCGTCAACATGGGCCACGGTAGTTGAGGCCCTCTTCGATGAATGAACCGATGGACCTACGACGCGCGCCGGTTTCGTGGGGCCCGCGACCCAGGTTCGCGGCGAGCGGCGTGCCGAGGCTCGTCAACGCCCGCGGTAGAGATCGAGCAACTGCGTGCCGAGGTAGATCGCGGTCAGGGCGCCGGCGGCCATGAACGGACCGAACGGCACCGGCTCCTTGCGCGTCCGTACCTTGGTGGCGATGAGGGCGCTCCCCACGACCGCACCGAGCAGGAACCCGAGGAACAGGCCGAGGAAGACGTGACCCCACGAGAGCCAACCCAGCGCCGCACCGAGGATGAAACTCAGCCGCACGTCGCCGAATCCCATCCCGCGCGGCGAGATCACGTGGATGGCGAAGAACACGGCGAAGGCCGCCGCGCCCCCCTCGACGCCGCGCAGGTAGGCGGTCCAGCTGCCGTCGACCACCGCCGGGACGAGCATCAGGGCCCCGAAAATGAACCCGACCGGGTACAGCACGCGGTTCGGGAGCAGGAAGTGATCGAGGTCGATGAGCGACAGGGCGACCAGTCCGGCTGCCAGGGCGCAATACGCCGGCACCTCCCAGGTGGCCCCGAACCGCTGGCCGATCCCCACCCAAAGGGCGGCGGTCACCAGTTCGACGAGCGGGTACCGGAACGAGATCGGAGCGCGGCAGTGCCGGCACCGGCCCCGCAACACGATCCATGCCAACACCGGGACGTTCTCGAACGCCGAGAGCTGGGTCTCGCAGTTCGGGCAATGCGACCCGGGACGCACGATCGACTCGTGGCGGGGCACCCGCCACACGACCACGTTGAGGAAGGAGCCGACGAGCAGACCGAAGAGGGCACAGCTGCCGAGGAGGACGGAGTGAGACATCGCGGGGCGAGGCTAGAGAGCGCGGCCGAGAGGATGCGGGACCCGTCCCGGTCAGGGCCAACTCGTGAGCCAACCGGCCGTCGGGGTGAACTGGTCGGCCTGACACGTCGCGGCGTTGTCGATCCGCTGGAACTGGGGCGCGTTGCC
>JBDUBS010000675.1:0-3497 GCA_040003875.1 Acidimicrobiia bacterium
TTCATCTGGCGGTCCCGCTTCACCAGCCGGTCCCGCTCGATGCGGGCACGCTCGCGGTTTTCCTTCTGACGTTCTCGCTTGGTGGCCTTGGACACGGCGGCGGAGTCTAGGAGCTTCGGTTCACGAGGTCGGGACCGGTGCCACGTAGGTGCGACACGGCTGGGCCCGCAACGACGGGCACGGTGCGGCGGTCGGTCCGAGATCCGGTCCGTCGGGCACGATCGGCAACACGAGATGCGACGGGTGAGTGTCGTCGAGGCGGACGCGGTTCACGACCTGGCCGTGGGTGGCCGGCGTGTCGAACTTCCACTCCGGACGATCGCCACCCGGTGCCTCGATGGTGAGCCGAATCTGACTCCCGGCTCGGAACTGATGCGCGAACGGGAACAGCGCGATCCGGGCCTTGGTGAAGTGGTTGGGCTCGAGCGGGCGCATGTCGTTCAACTCGTCGCTGTGAAACGGGTTGAGCTCGGTGGACCGGTCGTTGTCGAGTTTGCGGTGGCTCAGCTTGAGCCAGCCGTTCTGCACGTACCGCTCCTCGCCGTTCGGCATGACCTCTGACAACGTGACCTGCACGTCGGAGTCGGGCGCGCTCGTCGAGATCCAGAGATCGACGCTTCCGGTGCCCGCCATCGAGAGGGTGTGGTTGATCGGCTTGGTGATGTACGACAGCGAGGAGCCGTCGTGGACGGGCTGCCAGTCGTACGTCGGCGTCGCGGCCCAGACGTTGCCGCCGGGGAAGTTGCCGCGGGGACGGGCTTCCGGGTCGGGTCGGTAGCTGTCGGGCGCGACCTCGCCGACACCGGGCTTGCGCTTGAGGCTGCCGCCACTGCGGAAGTACCAACTCCGCGCTTTGGTGTTCGGGATCGGCCACGCCGCGTAGCGGGATTGGCCACGGGGCATGAGAGCTCCCGGCGCGCCGCCGTCGGCGTTGCCGGTCTCCCAGAGGATCTGCACGCGGGGTTCCCACTCGTACAACGCGCGGGCCTGGTCGTAGTTCAGCCACGTCGGGAAGCGGTCGGGTGGGACCGACATTCCGCTGATCCCGGTGATGGTCGACCACAACGCGGGCGCGAACGCGCGCATGAAGGGTGACACCGCCGGCACCTTGTGGCCGACGTAGAGGTCGAGGAACTCGCTGGTTGCGAGCAGAACTGTCGGGTCGAGCGCCTCCGTGTGGACGCCGTTCTGGCCCACCACTCGCACGAGCGTGTCGGGCGAGAAGTGGGTGAGCATGTTGGCCCAGTGACCACCCGTCTGCTCGTCCTGCCACGCGCCCGCGATGAGCACGTGGGTGCGGATGTCCTTGACGAACTCCGCCGGCGCGAGCGAATCGCTGCCGCCGGGGAAGTCGTAGGTGAACTCGGGATCGAGTTGGGCCGACGGGTTGGGGTGCTTCGTGATCTGGTCGATCGGGTCGATGTTCTGCCCGCGGAGCAGCATGTTGTCGGCACAGGTGGTGTCACCGTTCGCGATGCGGTCTTTGACCCAACCTGGCGCGTCGGGGTTCGGCCACTTGTTTTGTTCGAGGCGCTCCCTGGCCCAGCCGAGGGCGAACCCGTTGTTGAAGATGCCACCGGGGAAGAGGGTGCCCCGCCATGTGTCGTCGATGACCGAGACGGGCGTGATCGCGTCCAGGTGGGGTGGATTGGTGCGGGCGACGAACAGTTGGCTGATGCCTGCGTAGGAGATTCCCACCATGCCCACGTGCCCGTTCGACCACGGCTGCGCCGCGATGGTCTCCACCACGTCGTACCCGTCGAGCGCCTGCAGGTTCTCGAAGTAGTTGAATGCGCCGCCGGAGCAGCCGGTCCCGCGGATGTTGACGCCGACCCACGCGTACCCGCTCGGTGGCATCAGGAGCTTGTATTGGGGCTGTCCGGTCGACGGGCTCGACGGGTCGTACCCCGAGTACTCGAACACGGTCGGATAGGGGCCGTTCTCCGGCGGACCTGGCAACACGACTTGGACCGAGAGTTGGGTGCCGTCACGCGTGGTGAGGTAGCCGTAGCCGGAGTTGTTGCCGAGGTTGGTGATCTCGAGGTGCTGGGACGAGTAGAGCGACTGGTCGGGCGTCGTGGTCTCGCTGAGGACGGTGACCGGGCCGCCGGTGATGGTGGTGGCGCCGTCGTGGATCTCGACGCTGTACCCGGGAGCGGCCTTCAGGTTGTGGAAGTTGAAGCCACCGAGGCTGTCGACGGTGCCGGTTTGGACCACGGCGCCCTTGCGCATCAGCGTGATCGGGGCGCCCGGGGGTGCATGGAGGACCGCGAACTGGTGGACGCTGCCCCGAACCACGAGGCTCGACGGTCCCGCCGCGGGGGTGACGGCGCGGTGGCCGTTGGCGCCGGCGCTGGCGCCGAAGGCCGGAATGGCAAGCGTCAGGACGACGGCGATCGCAAGAACTCGGAAATGACGCACGTTGAAACCCCCCAGGTGAAGTGGGCATTGTGGCAGAAATCCGACGTCCACTCGGCGCCCGGGCCCCGCGTCCAGCAATCCCTCGCGACTTTTTGTCTCGCGGGTCGCGGAAATACCCATGCACAGACCAAAAGTCGTGGCGGGTACCCTCGGCGCTGTGGCCTTGATCGTGCAGAAATACGGCGGGACGTCCGTCGCCGACCCGGATCGCATCACTGCGGTCGCCGACCACGTGGTGCGGACGCAGCGGGCCGGGAACCAGGTCGTGGTGGTCGTCTCGGCCATGGGCAAGACCACTGACGAGTTCGTGCGGTTGGCCCACGCGGTCTCGGACCACCCGGCCGGCCGCGAGATGGACATGCTGCTCACCGCAGGCGAGCGGATTTCGATGGCCCTGCTGTGCATGGCGATCATCGACCTGGGCGAGCACGCGGTCAGCTTCACCGGGTCCCAAGCTGGGATCGTCACCGACACGGTGCACGGGAAGGCCAAGATCCTCGAGATCAAGGGCGACCGGATCCGCGAAACGCTCGCCCAGGGTTCGGTCGCCGTGGTCGCCGGGTTCCAGGGCATCTCGACCGACAAGGACATCACCACCCTCGGGCGGGGCGGATCGGATACCACCGCGGTCGCGCTCGCGGCGGCTCTCGGCGGTGAAGTCTGCGAGATCTACACCGACGTGTCGGGTGTGTTCACCGCCGACCCGCGGATCGTGCCCGAGGCCCGCAAACTGGCGCGGATTTCGTTCGAGGAGATGCTCGAGATGGCCGCGACCGGCGGCAAGGTCCTGGCGCTGCGCTCGGTCGAGTTCGCCCGCAACCACGGCGTGCCCGTGCACGTCCGTTCGTCGTTCACATGGGAACCCGGAACATGGGTGGTCGAGGAGGAGTCCGGTATGGAACAAGCGATCATCTCTGGGGTCACCCACGACACGTCCGAGGTCAAGGTCACGATCTCTCAGGTCGCCGACCGACCGGGTGTGGCCGCAGCGCTGTTCCGCGCGCTCGCGGCCGCCGCGGTGAACGTCGACATGATCGTGCAGAACGTGTCGACCGCGGGCCACACCGACATCTCGT
>JBDUBS010000491.1:0-3494 GCA_040003875.1 Acidimicrobiia bacterium
ACTGACCGGCGCGCGCGCGTACTTCGGCACCGATGCACGCGCGCAGGAGTTGCTCGTCGGTGCCGCACTCGCGATCGTCGGCGTCACCTACGGGCTGACCGTGCCCAAGCGGTTCCACCGCGCCATCGACGGTGTCGGCATCGTCCTGCTGCTTGTCCTCGGCGGCCTGCTCCTCGCCGGGCCCACCGCGCCCGCCACCTGGCAAGACGGTGGGTTGCTCGCCTTCGCCGTCGGCGTCGCGATCCTGATCGTCGCCGCGGTCCAGGATCGAGGACATCTCCGCTCGACCCTCGCCGCGGGCCCGCTCGTGGCGATCGGTCGCATCTCCTACGGCCTCTACCTCTTCCATCTCCCGGTGTTCGCATGGATCGACGCATCCGTCGGCATCACCGTTCTGCCGTTGTTCTTTCTCCGGCTCGGCGTGACCGCAGTGCTCGCTTGGGCGTCGTACCGGTTCATCGAACAGCCCATCCGTGGCGGGCGCGGTTCTTGGCGGGTGCTGGTACCCGTGGGAGTGGTGGTCGCACTGGTCGTGCTCGCGTTGGGGACGACGTTGGCCGACCGGGAGCTGAAGCCGCGGTCGAAGACCCTGAACTTCGCGCTGCACTATGCGTCGAAACTCGCCCCGCACGGCCTGCCCCACCTGCTGGTGATGGGTGGGGACGCGGCGGCGCGACTCAACCAAAATGGCGGAGGCGCGTTCCGCGCCGGTGACTACTGGGTCACCACCGTCGGGACACCTGGCTGCGGGCTCACGACGCCGTCACCGTCGTGCCGCAGGATCCCCGACGACGTAGCCGCGATCGCCGCCGCGTTCGGAACCGACGTCGTGATCCTGATACCCGATGCGCACGACGTCGCCGACACGCGCGCGGTCGATCGAATCGAGGCCATCCGCCGCGCGGCCGGAGTTCGCCGCGTCGGCGTGTTCACGACTCCGTGCGGCACCGGCGTCGCCCGCGCCGAGTTCGACGCGGCACTGACCCGATGGGCCCTCCGGCATCAGGTCGCCGTCGCCACGCCCGTCACGGTCCTCTGCAGTACGGGAGCTGCGGCGGCACCGTCGGTCACGGCGGTCGCACCGTCTCTCGCCAACCTGGCGGACGCGACCCGTTGATTCGCCCGAGTCACCAACGGTGCACCATCAGTCATCGGCTCAGCTCAGAGGGCCAGCTTCGCAAGGGGATACCACCGACCAACTCCGCAGCGTTTGTCACTTTGGACGCGCTCTTCGTCCTCAAGGTGACAAACGCCGGGCGATCTTCGGGCGCGCGGGCGACACTCACCTGGTCCCACCGTTCGGTTGATCAGAAGTTGTTGTAGGGGGACTCGGCGACGCTGCTCTTGGTCAAGGCCAACAGCAACAACATCGCCAGAATGAGCAGAGCCCATTGGACGATTGGGAGGGCAGCTAGTCGCTGGACACCTTCCAGACGATTCCGGAACGCGCTGGCGCGATGCGGTGGGAGTACGGAGTCTGAGGTCATGGCTTCGACTGCTCGACTTCCTCGAGGAACGCCTTGCTCACTTCGTAGGCGCCGACCGGATTGACATGGCTCGCGCTGGCGAACTGTTGGCGCAAGAGCGGTTTCGTCGGATCATTCAGAACGGTTCGCGCGTCGAAGATGCGCGTATCGGGGAACCGACGCTGCACCTGAGAAAGGTCGATCGCGTTGGCGCCTTCGTCGAACCCTGGCAGGTAATAGAGGAACACGGTCTTGACCCCATCGTGATGCGCAGTGTCAACGAGGTCGCGGAGCAGCTTCAGCTCGTTCCCTGCGGTGTCAAATCTGACGCCGCCCTGACTGTTCACCAGGCCACTCCAGATTCGGGACCGACGTGCGTCCAGGGTTTTCAACGTGTCCGACGGGTGCGCCAAGCCGATGTTGTCGAAGAACCCGATCTTCTTGCGGGCACACTGAGCTCTCGGGCGGATCGCGGCCGGTGGATCGCGCAACGCCAGATCCAGCCCTCCGTCGATCCGACCCAGCGCGAAGCCCCCGGTCGACTGGAGGCGGGACCAGAAGTAGGTGTCGGCGAGGGAGACGTTCTGACGAGTTCGGAGACTTCCCACCATGTCCCAGTACGGCTTCGGCTCGAACATGAGATGAGAGCGCGTCGTCGCCAGCAAGGGATCGGTCCTCTTGCCTCCGGCTCGAGTGAAGGACAACTCGATGCCGAGCACCTCGGGAACTCCCCGGTCCGCGACGTAGGTGCGGAATGCCAGATCGCGGTCGAGTTCGGATCCGAACGTGAACACGACGCGCTCGGCGCGCAGATCCGTCGCCGTTCGGGAGCGGTTCATCCACACCACGTCCATGGCCGCCGCGGTACGGCTGGACCCCATCACCAAGAGGTTGCTCGGCTTGGCCGCGCTTCGGACCCGGCGCATCTGGCACAGCTGACTGGTGGGCAGGCCGGACCGGCTACGCAACAGCGGCCAGGGTGGCAGCGTGGCGGAATCCAACGCACGGCTCGACGCCGTGACGATGGCCCCGAGCACGATCACCGGCACGACGATCCGTCGGATCAGTCCGGGTCGACGCCGGTTCGGGGACGGTTCACTTGAATGCATAGTTCGCCACATATGAGACCACGATGACGAGCGAGAGCGTACTGAACCGGCTGACGAGCCGGGCGCGCGCGCTCGACCCGGCGGTGATCCTCGGTGCGTTGGCCATCACGAGACCGTGGGTCAAGCCCCAGATGATGTAGCCGATCTGAACCTCGTGCCAGAACCCCATGAACACGAACGCCAGGGTGGTGGCGACCTTGGGCTTCACCCCCCGGAGGTTGAGCGGCAGGAAGATGTACTGCATCACGAACCGCGCCATCGAGATGTGCCAACGGTTCCAGAAATCCCGGATGTCCACCGCCAGCCACGGTCGGTCGAAGTTCTGCGGGATCGTGAAACCAGCCAGCGCGGCCCCGGACTCGGCGATCAGGCACTGTCCCCAGAACCCGGCGAACAGGTTGAGGAACAGCGCGACGAGTGTGACCGGACCCCACACCCGCAACAGCTCGGTGCCGCGGGCCAGCTCCAGCATCCACGGCGCCACGAGCGTGGCGAGCAACCAGCCCGAGAACATCTTGCGGTACAGCCACTCGGTCGATCCCGACGCCTCCGGCGCGTCCGCTCGGCCTTGAGCCCACACCTGGGTGCCGGAGAACACCGGGCCCACGACGAGGGCAGGGAGGAAGTAGCCACCGACGGCCATGGATCCGACCCGGCTCCCGAAGGTGCTCGAAGGCAAGCTCTGGAGCTGCTTGGTGGTCATGAAGAGGCGGATCACCGCGAACGCGAACCCGAAGGTTGCGAAGTCGATATGGGTCGCGTTCACGATGTCGGTGGAGAACATGTTGATGAGCAGCACGTAGGGGACGTACTGGCGAAGCAACGATGTCTTCGCACGATTCCGCAGCACGCGCTCGAGGATGAGGCCCTCAATGCCCGTGACGAAAATCAACCAGAACGTGCCGAGCGCGACGATGAG
>JBDUBS010000326.1:0-3490 GCA_040003875.1 Acidimicrobiia bacterium
GCGTTCGACCGAGAAACCGGACTCGTGTTGGGACGCGATCGGTTCGACAATTCGGGCGCGCCCACGATGCGCATGCAGTTCGTCGTGCTCACCGGCCTCCACCCGCGGCGGCGGGCGCTCAATCCGCCGCCGGTGGACCCCAACGGGCCGGGCGCGCGTGAAGCGGTGCCGGGCAACGCGGTCAAACGGCTGACCGGGGGATTCGTTCTGGTCGACGCGCGGCGCGTCGACCGCACAGCAACCCAGCTGCGGTACAGCGACGGGGTGTTCGAGGCATCGGTGTTCACCGAACACGCGCCGATCGACTGGGGCGCGCTCCCGGCCGGCGGGCGAGACGTCCATGTCGGTGCCATGCGAGTTCGTCAGTATCAGAGCGCGGCGGGCACCGTGATGACCTGGGAGGCGGACGGCCACACCTTCACGTGTGTCACCGATGCGACGACCGCCGATCAATCGGGGATCGTCACTGCCCTCAGCCGTGCCGACGACTCCGGCTGGACCCAGGTCGTCCGCTTCGTGACGGTGCCGTTCAGCTGGTCTTAAGCGCTGACGGCGGCGCGCCGGCTGCGCAGAATCCGGCGGCGCTCCCGCTCCGACGCGCCGCCCCACACTCCGTGCTCGATGCTGTAGCGCAACGCGTACTCGAGGCACTCGGCTTGGACCGGACACGTGGCGCAAACCCGCCGCGCCTTGTCCACACCGACACCGTCGGACGGGAAGAAGAAACCAGGCTCGCGGTCGCGACACAACCCTGACAACATCCAGGTGTGCTCGGCGTCGTAATCGGGGATCGGTTGGTTTTCCATACGTATCGTTCAACGGTACGCATGTCGGGTCGGTTCCCAGGTGTTCACCCGGGAATTCTCAGTGCCGTTTCAGGTGAGTTTGGAACCCTGCCGACTCCGAGAGCCGTTGAGCATCCAGACTGTCATCCCCCGACGACGAAGGTATCGCTGTGAACGATCCCACTGAGCCGAACCCGGTCTCCGACGAGCTGGCCTCTCCCTCGCCTGCCATCGAGACGCCGTCCGTAACCCCCGAGGCCCCCACGCCGCCGTCCGCGGCGCCTTCAGAGGTCCCGGCGGACGCACGTGCGGCGCACGCCGCAGCCTCGACCGCTCCGACCGCGCCGACCCCGGCGGCGGCGGATGACACCCCGACCGCACCCGTGTCGCCGTGGTTGTCGACGAGCGAACCGCCGCCGCCGACCACGCCGCCGCCGACCACGCCGCCACTCACGCCGCCGGTGGGTGCAACCCGCTCCGGGCGTGGCCGTGGTCAGAGTGTCGGCTGGCGCCAGTTCGTCGTCGGCGCCGTGGTCGGTGCTCTCGTCGGTGGTGGTACCGCGGCCGGGGTCGCGGTCGCCACGCGCAACGAGAACTCCGGCAGCGGTCGAACGGTGGTCGTACGGAGCGCCGCCCAACCGGTGCGTGCGTCGTCGACGATCGGCAGCACCGGGAACATCCAGACCGTCCTCAGCAAACTCGACGGCGCGGTGGTGGCGGTGCAGACCGGCGATGCCGTCGACTCCGGCCTCTTCAACGGCAGCAGCGCGAGCGGCACCGGCGGCGCCGGCACCGGCTTCATCATCGACTCCGACGGTGTCATCGTCACGAACAACCACGTGGTCGAGGGGGCCGGCGGCCGGATCGAGGTGGTGTTCGGAGACGGCACGCGACTCAAGGCCACATTGCTCGGTCGGTCAGCCCAGTACGACCTCGCGGTGCTCAAGGTCGAAGCCCACGCGCTGCCGACCCTCAAGCTCGGGAGCTCCGACGCACTGCAGGTGGGCGACGAAGTCGTCGCAGTCGGCAACGCGCTCGCGCTCGACGGCAGCAACCTGAGCGTCACGAAGGGCATCATCTCCGGCAAGGGTCGGGTCGTGCCCGAGGACCAGACCGGCATCACGCTCTACGACATGCTCCAGACCGACGCGGCGATCAACCCCGGAAACTCCGGTGGACCACTCGTCGATGCGCAGGGTCGGGTGATCGGTATCAACACCGCGCTCGCCGGCGGCAGTCAGAACGTCGGCTTCGCGATCAGCATCGACTCGGTGAAGGCGGTCATCCAGGACCTGCGCGACGGCAAGAACGTCAAGGTGCCGTTCCTCGGGGTGGAGTCGGGTGACGTCACCCCCGCGGTGGTCCGGTCCCTGAACCTGAAGACCAAGAACGGTGCGGTCGTACGCCGGGTCACCAAGGGCACGGGTGCCGAGCAGGCGGGCCTCAAGCCGAACGACGTGATCGTCGCCATCGACGGCCGGCCGATCACCGGACCTCAGGACGTGGGCGCCGAGATCCGGCGGTTCTCGCCCGGGGCCACCATCACGGTCACGATCGAGCGCGGCGGATCCCAGCAGGACCTGAAGGTCACGCTCGGAACCCGGCCGGACTCGCTCGGCTAGCCTCCGACGGCGTTGAACCGGGCCGGTTTCGGCCCGGTTCCACTCAGAAAACCGGAGGAATCGATGGCCCAGGCACCCGAAGCGCTCGAAGAAGTCCCACCGCAGGGACACGTGCGCGTCATTTACCTCGGCCCGGTTTCGCCGCACTGGGAGGTCCACGGAGTGTTCGGGGACCGGATCGTCGTCGACGAGTTCCGCCAGCGTGCGATGGCCCGCCTCCAACTCCTGCCGCCGCACGATCCGCAGTTCCGCCGCAACCGTGAGCGAGTCACGCGCGACGCCGAGCGAGAGCACCTCTTGCTCGACTGGGACCTCGGTTACGAAGAATCCGAGTAACGCCGGGAGCAGAGAGGCCGCCGGTCCTATTGCTGGTCGTGATCGGTGCCGCCGTGGGTACCGGTCACCATGAACCGCACCCGTTCGGCGATGGTCACCGCGTGGTCGGCGATCCGCTCGTAGTGCCGCGCGAGCAGTGCGACCTGCATCGCCTTCACGATCGCACCCTCGTCGGCATTCGTGCCGAGCGTGAGTGAGTGCCGGAACAGACTCTTGCTCAGTTCGTCCATCGCGTCGTCCATGTCGGCGAGCGTGGATGCCCAACTCGGATCGCGGTCGGCGAACGCATCGATGGCGAGGCGGGTTTGGTTCGCCGCCTGCACGCCCATGCGATCGACGATCCCGCGTGTCTTCGGATCGAGTTCGTGCGGGTAGATACGCCGGGTGGTCTTGGCCACGTTCACCATGAGGTCGGCGTCGCGCTCGAGTTCGTGGTTGATCCGCAGGATCGTGATCACCGAACGCAGATCGGCGGCGACCGGTGATTGCGTGGCGAGGATCAGGATGATGTGGTCCTCGATGGAGTGGTACAGGTCGTCGATCACGTCGTCAGCCGCGATGACCCGCTCGGCCATCGCGAGGTCGCCGTCGAGGAAGGCCTGGGTGCCGGCAGTGATGGCCTCGGTGGTCAACGCGCCGAGGCGGATGAGATCGGCCCTGACCTCGTCGAGTTCGTCCTGGAGGGTCCTACGCCCTTCGGCGCCAGAGTCGGGCATCTCGTCTCCGTTCATGGTCGTCATCATGACG
>JBDUBS010000291.1:0-3489 GCA_040003875.1 Acidimicrobiia bacterium
CACATCCCGACGGGTATTCGAGTCCCATGCAGAGTCCAGCGTTCGGGATACTCATCGCATTGCTGAGCCTGGTCACCGTCGTGGGTGCCGCGGCGTACGTCCTGGCGCTCACGGCTGAACTCGAGCCGCGGCGACCTCAAACTCGGCACCGCGCGATACGGAATCACGGCGCCGCGTAGACCGACTCCTTCCTGCAGGCATCGATCGCAGGTTTCCGGTCCGCCGGCTGAGGGAACGTTCCCACCATGGATGCATTGATCATTGTTCTCATCGTGGTTGCCGTCGTCGTGCTCCTCATCGGCGTCGTGCTCGCGGGCAAGCACCGACGTAAGACTCAGCTCGACAACCGTCGCGGCGAGGCGCAGGACGCACGCAATCTCGCTTCGGTGAGCCGCCTCGAAGCCGACAAGCAAGCCGCCGAGGCCGAGGAGCGGCTCGCCCGTGCGCGCCGCGAGAGCCTGGCCGCCGAGCAGCAGCAACTCGCGGCGCAACAGCATCGGCACACAGCTCAGAGTCTCCAGACCCACGCCGACGACATCGATCCCGACGTCACGGCGGAGTGACCACCTTCGGTCACCGGTGGCCTGCACTCGTGCGCCACCGGTGACCGGCACGTCTGTGCGGTCTCGATCCACGCGATGCTTGCGCCATGAGCGTCGACCAACACCCTGCACCTCTCACGCTGGCGGATGTCTGGCGCTACTTCGCCGACACGTCGTGTCGGGACTACTCACCGCTCTACGACCGGATCTGTCGGGTGGTGGCCGAACGCGAGGACGTGCTCGATGTCGTCCGGGCGGCGCCGGCACCGGGCCATCAGCCGAACGTGCTCCTTGGCGCGGTGCACTATCTGCTCCTCGGTGGGCTCGATCACCCGCTTGGTGCCGTGTATCGCGGCGAATCCGACGCCGACCCGGGTCTGCTCTTCGCCGATCTGTGTCTGCACCACCAGCGCCCGATCGTCGAACTCCTTGCCACCCGACACACCAACACGAACGAGGTCGGGCGATCGGCCGTGATCGGTCCAGCCCTGACGACCGCGGCGGCTCGGCTCGGGACACCACTCGGGCTGGTCGACGTGGGCTGTAGCGGCGGGCTGAACCTGTTCTGTGACACCTACCGCCTCGACTACCCCGACCACGGCGGTACCGGACCGGCCGACGCGCGGGTCCGGATCTCCTGCCGAGTGGTCGGAGGCCCCGTGCCGATCGCACCCTCCCTCCCACCCGTGGTCGCGCGCCTCGGGCTCGACCGGTCACCGGTCGACCTGAGCGACGACGACCAGATCCGCTGGCTCCTCGCCTGCACCTGGCCCGACACCGGTCGTCTCGAACGCACCCGACTCGCGCTGGACGAAGCGCGCCGCCATCCACCGCGCGTGATCGCCGGTGACGCCGTCGACCTCGTCGCCGATGCCGTACTCGGTCTGCCCGCCGACGCGGCTGCGGTCGTGACGACCACGTGGATGTTGGCGTACCTCCCGGCGGCGCGCCGGATCGCGTTTCGAGAGGCACTCGCCACCGCATCGGTCGAGCGCCCGATCGCCTGGATCAGCGGCGAGGGTCCGGGCGTCGTCGACTGTTTGCCGGATGTGGATGCGCCCATCGACGCGCAGGGCAACGAGGCGAGCGTGCTCGGCCTCGTGATCTTCGACGGCGGCGCGGCAACACCCGAACTCCTGGCGTACGTCCACCCGCACGGTCAGTGGATCGACTGGCGCGCTTCGTGACCGGCACGCCGGGTCAACCTCCGTCGCGCCGGTGATGACCTCCACTCAGGTGGTGGGTTCGAGCACGACCACGGGGATCTCACGCGAGGTACTGGCCTCGTACTCGGCAAATCCGGGGTAACGCGCCTTCTGCACAGTCCAGATTCGGTCACGCTCTTCGGACTCGGCAACTCGAGCGCGCACCGGCACCGTGAGGTCGCCCACCTCCACCGTGGCATCTGAATGGGCCCGCAGGTTGTGGAACCAATCGGGGTTCGTGGGGGCGCCGGCTTTCGACGCGAAGACCGCGTAGCCACCGTCGACGGACTGGTACATGACGGGGTTGATCCGTTCCCGACCCGACTTGGCGCCGGTACTGTGCAGCAGCAGGAGAGGTGCGCCCTCGAAGTTGCCGCCGACGGCGCCGCCGTTGGCACGGAACTCGTCGATGATCTTCTGGTTCCAGTCGTCGGCCATGGTTGCTCCTGTCGGTCGGGTGCAGAACACAACGCTGCGGTGTCGCTATGCATTCCGACGACGCGACGCGACGACTCGTCCAGTGCCCGACCGGAGACCGATCGATGCGTTCTAGGGTGCACCGGTGACTCCGGTCGACGTCGCCGCCGACGCAGGGCTGGTCCTCGGATCGGCCCGCGGTCGCATCGCCCTCGCGGCGACCGTCGCCGCAAGCGGTATGGCCAGCCTCGATGCCACGGTCGTCAACGTCGCCCTGCCTGCGATCGGTCGCGAGTTCGACGCGAGCGTCACCAGCCTCCAGTGGCTCCTCACCGGTTACCTCGTCGCGCTCGCATCGCTCATCCTGCTGGGCGGCGCACTCGGCGACCGGTTCGGGCGACGCCGCGTTTTCGTGATCGGCACGATCTGGTTCGCGGTCGCGTCGCTCCTGTGCGGCGCAGCACCGAGCATCGAGATCCTCATTGCGGCACGCGTCCTGCAGGGGATCGGCGGCGCGTTGCTCACGCCGGGGAGCCTTGCGATTCTGCAGGCGAGCTTCCGCACTTCGGATCGCGCCGCGGCGATCGGCGCGTGGTCCGGGCTCGGTGCCGTCGCGGGAGCGGTCGGCCCGTTCGTCGGGGGCGGTCTCGTCGACGGTCCCGGATGGCGGTGGGCATTCCTCATCAACCTGCCCGTTGCGGTCGTCGCTGTAGCGTGCGCTCGCTTCGCCGTTCCCGAGACGCGTGAACCCCATGCCGCCCGGGGCCTCGATTTTGTCGGCGCAATCCTCGCCGTGATCGGCCTCGCCGCCAGCACTTGGACGCTCACTCAGGCGGGTCCGTCGGGTTGGAGCGACCCCAGCATCGTCGCCTCCGCGATTCTCGCGACCGCCGCCGGCGCCGCGTTCGTGTGGCGCGCACTGCACACCCCCGACCCACTTGTGCCGCCCAGCCTGTTCCGCAACCGCACGTTCACCGTCGTCAATCTCGCGACCGCGCTGCTCTACGGAGCCATCGGCGTCACGTTTTTCCTGGTGACCTACGAACTCCAGGTCGCGGCCGGCTGGTCCGCGCTGCAATCGGGCCTCGCGCTCATGCCGGCGACCGTGCTCATGCTGGTCCTGTCGGCGCCCTCGGGCGCGCTGGCACAACGGATCGGACCCCGGCTCCAACTGACCGTGGGACCGATCATGGCCGGCGTCGGGCTGCTCCTCCTCACGCGCATCGGACCTTCGGCGACGTGGCTCACGGCGGTCGCACCGGGCGCGATCGTGTTCGGGCTCGGACTCGTCACATTCGTCGCGCCGCTCACCGCGACCGTGATGG
>JBDUBS010000604.1:0-3489 GCA_040003875.1 Acidimicrobiia bacterium
GAGTTGATCAAGGGCATCGAGGCCGAACTCGACTATCGCCAGGAGGCGAACGCGGTCCGCAAGTTCGCGCAGAACCTGATCGACGGCGACGTCCGGGTGCCCGAGATCTACTCGACCCTCAGCACCAACACCGTGCTCGTCATGGGTGAGGTGCCGGGAACGAGCGTCGACGACGTCGATGCCATCGCGAGCTGCGGGGTCCCCCGCGAGGAGTTGGCCCGCCGGCTCTTGCGTTCGTTCCTCCAGCAGATCCTCCAGGACGGCATCTACCACGCCGACCCGCATCCGGGGAACGTGTTCATCTCGCCCGACGGGCAGCTCTGGCTCCTCGACTTCGGTGCCGTCGGGCGGATCACCCCCGCGGTCCTCGAGGGACTCCAGGGCATCGCGCTCGGCATGGGCCTGCAGGATCCATCGCTCGTCGCGCGCGGAGTCCGTCATCTCGCGAGCGACGACGCGTCCAGTGACCTGCGCACGCTCGAGTCCGACCTCGGTGCCGTGATGTCCGAGATGGGGACCGGGTTCGACCCGAAGCTGATCCGGGAGATCCTCGAGACGATGGATCGCCACGGTCTCCACATCCCGAGTTCGCTGTCGCTGCTGTCGCGCTCGTTGATCACCCTCGAGGGCACGCTCGGGGTGATCTGTCCCGGCTTCGACTTCGCGGGTGCGGGCCAGGAGTTGGCGAAGGCCGACGCCGCGTCGACGCTCGGCTCGCCCGAGGCGGTGATGCAACGCGAGTTGATCCGCGCCCTCCCTTCGCTGCGGACGCTGCCCGAACACGGCGAGGCGATCGCCGGGCAGTTGCGAGCTGGTCGGCTCACCCTGCGAACCGAGCGCTATGCGGGGGACGACCGCGCCGTGGTCGACCAATGGGTGGATCGCGCCCTCGTCGTCTTCATCGGCGGGAGCGGTGCGACCGCGTCGGCGCTCCTGTTGCTCGCCGCCGGCACCACCCGGACCGAGGCGATCCGGGAGACGTTGTGGGTGCTCGGGTTCGGTGGACTCACGTTCGCCGGGACCTTGCTCATGCGGACCGCGGCCCAGGCGTTGCGACGCCTACCCGTGCGAGACAGCTGACCGCGAAACCCGGGTTCAGCTGGCGACCACGTATCCCGTGCCGACGAACGCGATACCGCCCGCGTGCTGCCACGTCCAGCGGGCCCAGTTGCTCTTGACCGGTGGTGCACTCCCGACCCGGTGCACACCACCGAAGGCGTCGACGACCGCGTATCCACCGTTGTCGGGCGCCACGATCAAGTCCCGTGCGATGTCCCGTCCCGACCAGTACGCAGTCTTGCGAGCAACGGCGTCGCCCGCGACGTGCACGCCACCGAACGCGTCGAGTAGGTAGGCACCCTTGCCGGTCGGTGAGAACGTGAACGACCGCGCGATGTCCCATCCCTTCCAGTAGCCGAGATGGAAGACCGGCGCGTACCCGGAGTTGTGGACACCGCCGTAACCGTCGAGCACCGAGAACCCATTCCCGTTCGGGTTCACCGCGATGTCACGCGCGATGTCGAACCCGAAGTAGGGACTCGATCGCCGGCGCATCACCCCGGCCGCCGCGGAGCCGTACTTGTGGACGCCGCCGAAACCGTCGAGGACGAGGTAGCCGAGCCCATCCGGCATCACGGCCAACCCGCGGGCGAGTCCAGCCGGGAACCTCGGGGAGCCGACGTAGGGCGCGCCGTCGTATGCAGTGACCGTGCCGTCGGACGCCAACGTGTAGTAGCCGCCCTTCGGGTTGGCGACGACCCGCCGGCCGGGCTTCGGGAGCACGAGACCGGTCAGATCACCGGTCGTGGCCTGCACCCCGCCCGCCATCACCTGCTGGTACGCCGCGTAGCCGGGTTTCGGCGTGCGGTTGACGTGTTCGAGCCCGAGATTCTGCCAACGGTCGGTGATGTTCGTCCCCGCGTCGCGTAGCTGGAACCAGACCAGCGGGCCCGTGAACGCCCGGAACGTCGTGTTCCAGCCGAGGTAGTAGTCGTGCACCCATTGCGTCTGCTGCGCCTCGGTGAGCGCCTGCGGATCCGTCCCGGTCGGCGCACCCATCTCGGTGCCCCACACCTTCTTGGCCGCATCACCGTTTGCGACCATCACGTCGTACAGCATCTGGGTCTGGGTGAAGGCGTTCCAGTCGTGAGCTTCGAGCGGGTTGGTCGGGAACATGTACGGGTGGTGACCGACCGCGTCGAAGTACCCGCGTGCGCCGCGCGCGTAGAGACCACGGAGCCACGTGAGCGGCGAGTAGTCGGTGCCGTTCGCGGCGTCGGGCGCGGGTGCGGTCCCGCCGGTCACGATCGTCGCCGCCGGGTCCGATGCCTTCGCCGCGACGTACGCCGACTTCAACATGGCCGTATAGCGATCCGGATCCGGGCGCGGCTGGGAGAACTCTTGATGGTTCGGCTCGTTCCAGATCTGCCAAACATTGACGGTGCCGCGCAGGCGTGCGATCGGCGACTGGGATCCGTACCGCGCCGCGGCCGCGCCCACGAAGCGCCCGTAGTCGGCCGGGTTGGCCGGGAGGCAGTGCAACTCGCCCGGCGGACAGTCGGAGGTGCGCGCCCACGGAGGGGTGTAGGCGGCGGTGCCGATGATGTTCAGACCCCGAGCCCGGGCGTTGAGGACCACACGATCGGTGGCGGCGTTCCAGCTCCAGGTCGTCGGTCCGTCGTACTGGATGTGGTTCCAGTCGATGTCCAGGTTGATCCACTTGGCACCGGACGCCGCGATGGCATCGAGGTCGGCAGCCTGGTCGGCGTCGGACTCCCACAGGATGCCCGGGCCGGCCGAGAGTCCGGCGCGTTGTGCGATGTCGGCACCGGAGGCCGAGACCGCGCCAGCGGTCGCCCGACTGGTGACGTCGACCGCGGCGACCGCAGCCACGACGATGATCATGGCGGCCGCCGCGCTCGCGACGCGGCAACCCAACGCTCGGCGCATGCCGAAGACCCCTTCTTCGCCCGAAGATTCCCCACTGGTGTCGACCACTCCGGGTGGGATCTTGAGTCGTCGTACCCACTTTCGGTGACGCACCACCCGGTCGCGGACGGATCCGCCGCGCCTCCTGCACCCCCGAACGGTCCGCGTAGTGTGCGCAGCGGAGGCGCGCGTGCACCCGGACCGAGTGAGACCGACGAACCCGGCGCTGCGCTCCGTACTCGTGGCCACCACGGTCCTGGTGCTCTTCACGTTGGTGCTGTACGGCGCGCCGGTGCCCCGCCTCTCCGAAGAGCTCTACCTGCCCCTGGTCCGCCACACCGGCGACGCGCACTACCTGGGGTTCGATTGGACGCTGCGCGGGCCGTTCACCGAGCACTGGGTATTCGACCATGCGTTCGGCTGGCTGGCCGCCTCCCTCCCCCTCCTGGTCTTCGGTTGGATCGGCCGACTCGTGTCGTGGGGCGTGCTCGCGTGGCTCCTGGTCAAGCTGGGGACCCGGTTCGGCGCGACCGTCACCGCCGCGACGGCCGGGATCGGGCT
>JBDUBS010000720.1:0-11766 GCA_040003875.1 Acidimicrobiia bacterium
GCGTGGGCCGGCATCGCAGGGCGACCGCCCCCGACCGGAACTCATGGCGATCCACGAGCTCGAGCTGGATGCGCTCGCGCAGACCGGCGAGCAACGTCGGCCCGTGTCCGGCAAGGACCGGCTGCACAAGGAACTCGTACTCGTCGATCAGTCCCAGATCTGCCAACGCCAGGGGGAGCGTCACGCCACCCACGAACAGGCCCTCGCCTGGCTCCTGCTTGAGCCGCTGAACCGCTTGCCCCAAGTCGCCTCGCACCAACTCGGCATTCCAATCGACCCCGCTCAGCGTGCTCGACACGACGTACTTCTTCGTCCGGTCGATGGTCTCGGCGAACGGGACCTCCCACTCATCCATCCAGTAGCGCATCGACTCCTCGTCCGGTGGGAGCCCTGCCTCGTGATGGCAGCAGCCGTCGAGCGTGACGTTGATCGAGTATCGAAGTGGTCTCATCTCGTTGCTCTCTCTTGATACGCGCCCTCGCGCGTTCGCCGGACCCTACTCAGACGACTGCCGGCGCCAACTCTCATCGGCGCCCCGATCGCACCTCCTCAACACCGTCGTGGTGCGCGGTAACTCTTGGCTTCGATGCACGGTGCCACGTCACCTACCGCTGGTTCAGGACAACGACGAACGTCGCAAAAGTTGCCTGACGCGGCACTAGCTCTCGGCACGGCGGCGGGCGACGAGGGCTCGGGCTCGGCCGGTGAGGTCGGGTCGGAGGAGGACCTCGGCGAAACCCACGTCGAGGGCGCGCGCGGCGGCCGCGTCCGCTTGGTGAGGCGCGAGTTCCACCACGAGCGTGCCGGCCGGGTCAAGCCACTTCAACGCGCCGACGATCAGATGGTCGAGCGCCTCCATCCCGGTCGGGCCGGCGAAGAGCGCATCACGGGGCTCCCACTCGACCACCGCCGCGTCGAGAGCCTCGCCCTCGGCGACGTAGGGCGGATTCGACACGATCGTGAGCAAGGTGCCGGCGAGGTCCGGCGGCAACGCCTCGAACCACGAACCGTGCGCGACGCGGATCCGGGTGGCGAGATTCCCGTTGGCCGCGATGTTCGCGTGCGCGACGGCCAGTGCGTCGGCATTCGCGTCGGTCGCCCACACCTCGGCGTCGGGGAGCGAAGCCGCCAACGCGAGGGCTACTGCACCGGAGCCGGTCCCGAGGTCGGCCACCGCGTACTGCGTCAGCGATCCGGTCCACGGGTCGGCCCGCCCGACTCGCTCGCCCAACCGTTCGACCTCGGCGATGGCGCACTGCGTCACGGTCTCGGTTTCGGGTCGCGGGATCAGGACGCGGCGGTCGACGAACAGGTCGATGCCACAGAAGTTCCAGGTCCCGAGTACGTACTGGACCGGTTCCCCCGCGGCGCGGCGCGCGAGGAGCGCGTCGAGCGCGGCGGTAGCTCTCCGGGTCGCGAATCCGGACGCCTCGGCAACCTGTTCAGCGGCGTCCATGCCCGACACCTCTTCGATCATCCAGCGCGCTTCGCTGGCCGGATCCGACACCGCCATCGCGGCGAGTTGCGCTTCGGCATCGCGCCGCACCTCACCCCATGTGAGATTCAGGAGTCGCCGTCCTCGAGTTGGCGCCGCCGTTCGTCGGCCATGAGCGCGTTGACGATCGCATCGAGGTCACCGGCCAACACCGCGTCGAGGCTGTGCAGCGTGAGACCGATGCGATGGTCGGTCACCCGGTTCTCCTTGAAGTTGTAGGTGCGGATCTTCTCGGAGCGCTCGCCGCTGCCGACCTGGCTGCGCCGGGTGTCGGCGAGTTCCGCGGCCTGTCGCTCCTGCTCCAGCTGGAGGAGGCGGGACCGCAGGATCCGCAGCGCCTTGTCCTTGTTCTGGAGTTGGCTCTTCTCGTCCTGGCAGGTGACGACGAGCCCCGTCGGCTTGTGGGTGATGCGGACGGCGGAGTCGGTCGTGTTCACCGACTGCCCGCCCGGTCCGGTCGACCGGTACGTGTCGATCTCGAGATCGTTCGCGTCGATCGAGATGTCGACCTCTTCCGCCTCCGGCAGCACGGCGACGGTCGCCGCGCTGGTGTGGATGCGACCCTGACTCTCGGTCGCGGGGACCCGCTGCACCCGGTGCGGTCCGGCCTCGAGCTTGAGGTGCGACCACGCGTCCTTGCCCCGGACCACGAACGTGACGTCGCGGTAACCGCCCATGTCGGATGACTGACTCGAGAGAACCTCGGTCTTCCAACGATGCGACTCGGCGTAGTGCCCGTACATGCGGAACAGTTCACCCGCCCAGAGGTTCGCCTCCTCGCCACCTTCCGCGCCTCGGATCTCCACGATCACGTTCTTGCCGTCGTTGGGGTCCTTCGGTACGAGGAGTTCCTTGATCCTGGTCTCGAGCGCGGTTTCGCGCCGTTCCTTTTCCTCGAGTTCCTGACGGAGAAATGCGAGCATCGGCGCGTCAGACTCCGCCCCGATCATCTCCTTGGCGTCGGCGATGTCGGACTGGGTGCTGCGATAGTCGCGGTACGCATCGACCACCGGTCGCAACTCCGCCACCCGCCGACCGGCATCGGCCGCGGCGCGTTGATCACCGGCGGCGTACAGGTCGGCGAGCTGGGACTCGATGCGTTCGAGCTCCAGCTCGAGGTCGGCCAGGCGTTCGAACATCGCGGTCAGGGTAACGGTCGTGCCGGCGCCCGCTCCGACGCTCGGCTGCTACCCGATCAACTTGCGCAGCTCGTCTCCACCAGACGCCGACTGCTCCGCGAACGTGTCCAACATCGCGTGGAACTCGTCGGAGCCGGAACGATCCGCCATCGCGCGCACGATCGCAGGGAACGAATAGTCGCTGGTGGGCAGCGGCGGGTGGTCCGCCGCGGGCTTGCGCGGCATGACGATGTTCGTGACCCGGTCGTGCCGAGCGGCCCGGTCACGGGTCGCCTGCTCCTCACGGTCCATGAACTCGGGCAGCACCTCGCGGCCGAACAGTTCGAGGCTCTCCATGATGTGATCGTGACGGTTCTTCCCGGCCTGAGCAGTGAAGATCACCTGGTCGACGCCGGCCTCCTCGTAGCGGCGCAGGTAGTCCCGCACCTGGTCGGGCGTGCCGACGGCACCCCGCAGACCGGCCGTGCCCTCCTCCACCACCTTGGCGCCGAGTCGGTCCTGGTTCACGGCCGCCGCCGCCACCGCGTCGGGGTCGAAACCCTGCTCGGTACGGCGCTGCTCGTACTCGGCCCACACGTCGGTGACCCCGGGACGGTGGCGTCCGAACACGTAGTAGTGCGCGAGCGAGTAGCCGAAGAAGTTCGCGCCGGCGAGCCCACGGGCGATCGCGGTCTCCTCGTCCTCGTGGCACATGAACGTCGTCACGCACGCCAGCTCACTGTTGACCGCGTCGCCGATGGGAACACCGACCTCGGTCATCGTGCGGTGGTAATCGTCGACCCAGGTTCGCGCCTCCTCCGGATCGACGAACGCGAACGCGAGCGCGCCGATCGCCTTCTGCGCCGCGAGCAGGATCGTCTCGCGCCGGCTGCACGCCACCCAGACCGGCGGATGCGGTGACTGCCGCGGCTTCGGTACCACGTTGCGCGGCGGCATCGTCACGTGCGGTCCGGCGTGTCCGGTGAAGGGAACCTCCGTCATGCAGCGCAGCGCGACGCGCAGGCCTTCCTCCCACATCTCCCGCTTCATCTCGGGGTCGATGCCGAAGCCCCCCAGCTCCGCCTCGGAGCTCGACTCGCCGGTGCCGAAGTCGACGCGACCGTTCGAGACGAGATCGAGCATCGCGACCCGCTCGGCGATCCGCGCGGGATGGTTGAACGGCGGCGGGGTCTGAACGATCCCGTGGCCCAGGCGGATGCGTTTCGTGCGCTGGGACGCGGCCGCAAGGAACACCTCGGGCGCGCTCGAGTGGGAGTACTCCTCGAGGAAGTGGTGCTCGACCTCCCACACGTAATCGATACCGAGCGAGTCCGCGAACTCGATCTGTTCGAGTGCGTCCTGGATCAGCTGGTACTCGCTGTCGGGCTCCCATGGACGCGGGAGTTGGTGCTCGTAGAACACCCCGAACTTCATGCCGGGACTCCGTCGCTCGCGGCCGACGCGAGCGCTTCGTACTCCTCGAGGATCGCGTCACGACGCGGGTGGCCCTCGATCGCATCGAGCAGTTCGGTCCGGGCCAGCCGTTGGTTCGCGGCCCGCCGCGGCCCGGCCGACTCCGCGATCGCCCGATCCCAGAGCGTGCCGATCACTGTCGTGCCCGCGAGGCGACCACCGCCCACTCCCACGAATGTGCGATCGCGCATCTCGCTCAGCGCGGTCCGCAGATACTCGACGTGCGGAGACTCGTCCTGGCGGATGTACGAGACGAGCGTGGCGGCGCCGCCGTCGCCCGCGACGAGGTCGGGATCTGCCAGCAACTCCTCGGCCCACGAGAACAGGTGAGCCGCCGAGATCTCGATGAGCAGCAGTCCGATCATCCGCTGGATCAGGGCCTCCACCTCGAGTGCGAGGTCGGGGAACACCTGCTCGTCCAGCTGGCGGCGCCGGATCTCCTCGGGGCTCGGTAGTGGCGCGCCGGGCGCTTTGGTCACGCCGAGTCGGAACAGCATCAGTTCGGTGAGGTCGTCCACCATCGGCGCCTCGAACGCGAGGTCGCGGGCCGCAAACCACATGTGCCGATGGCCGTACTCGGCCTCCCACCCCGCCTCGTCGCGCGCCTGGGCCTCGAACAGACCGCCGTCGAGGTGCGCCAGCGTGGTCCCCGCGATCGGCTCGTCGAAATGTGCCTGCAGATCGCCGACCGGCCACATCCGCATTGCCGCTCCGAACCCTTCGACGGTTCCGATGCGGGTCAGCGCGGCGATCACCGGCTCGCGGACTCCCTTACCGAGCAGGAACCGGGACTGCGCCACGTTGGGCGTCGCCGGCGGCCACGTGTCGAGGCCGGCGTCGAGCAGGTCGGTACCGAAGGTGTCCCGGTGCTGCGCCTGCCAGGCCGCGATGGCGGGCAGCCGGAAGCGGGTGCGCGGTGAGCGGTAGCGACCATCGGCGTCGAATCCGCCGTGACACCGGTACCCGGCCACCACGAGCGGCTCGAGGTCGGGCTCGTCGGCCAGCAGTTCGGCTTCGGACCAGGCCGTCGTCATCGTGGTAGTCCCTTTCGCACGCACTTGAGTCACGAGCGAGGGTAGGGCGTGGTCGCGGCAGCGGCCCAATGCCGCGTGCGGAGGCCGGGTCAGGCGGCGACGCGAGCGTCGACCTCGGCCGACTGCTCGGCGGTGAACACGGCACGGAGCGCCGCGATCGCAACCTCGAGCTGTTCGAGGGTCGGTTCGCGCGTCGTCAGCTTCTGGAGCGACAGGCCGGGGATCATCGCGATCTGCACCCACCGCCGATCCATGTTCCGAGCCGCGAACCGGATCAGCTCGTAGGCGAGCCCGGCGATCACCGGGATCAGGATGACCCGCGAGAGGATCAGGTACGGGAGCGCGGGCCGGCCGATGAGTGAGTAAACGATGATCGCGATGGTCAGCACGGTGAGCAGGAAGTTGGTGCCGCAGCGGACGTGCGCGGTAGTGAAGGTCTGGGCCGACTCCGGTGTGAGGGGCACGTCGTTCTCGTAGGCGGCGATCGACTTGTGTTCCGCGCCGTGGTACTGGAACACCTTGCGGATCTCCTTCATGCGGCCGATCGCCGCGAGGTATCCCAGGAAGAGACCGAGGACGAGCGCACCTTCCATCGCGTGGAACGCGATGCCGGTGATGCCGAAGAGGCTGCCGAGCCCGCGGGCGCCGAGCGCCGGGAGCAGGATGAAGATGCCCATGAAGAGCGCCATCGACACCGCCATGGCAGCCCCCATCGCCTTACGCGACAGGCGCTCCTCCTCTGGCATCTGGAGGTTCGCCGACCACGACAGCGCCCGCATGCCGAGCGACATCGACTCCGCGAGGTTCATGACCCCGCGCAGCAACGGGATCTTGTTGTACCGCTCGGCCCAACCGGGGACGTCATGGACCGCGACGTCGATGTCGCCGTCCGGGGTGCGCACCGCGACCGCCCACGTGGTGGCGCCGCGCATCATCACACCCTCGACGACGGCCTGGCCGCCCATGTACTTCGGCTGCTCGCTCACGTCGGTTCCCCTCTTGGCCCTGCGGGCCGGGCCGGTCGGGCCCCGCTCCGCCCGCCGGGACGAATGGAACGGATGAAGGCGTCGCTCACGTCGGTTCCCCTCTTGGCCCTGCGGGCCGGGCCGGGCCGGTCGGGCCCGCGCGCGTTGGAGCTACTTCTTCTTCGCGTACCGCTTGTTGAAGCGGTCGACGCGACCGCCGGTGTCCACCAGCTTCTGCTTGCCGGTGTAGAAGGGGTGGCACTCGGAGCACAGCTCGACGCGCAACTCACTGACGGTCGAACGAGTCACGAACTCGTTCCCGCAGGAGCAGTGCACCTTGCACTCGGTGTAGGTGGGGTGAATGTCGGTCTTCATGATCAGTCCAGTCTAGGGAAAAATCTCGTTACCGTTCTCAACGCCCTTGTATTCCCGGGTGTCCGCAGCCCGCACCCGAGCCGTAGGCGAGCAGCGAGGCAGCGAGCCCCATGAAGCGCATGACCGTCAGGAGCGCGAGCGTACGAGCAGTTGGGGCGTCCTAACCGCCCGGCGTCGGGGCTTTCGCGATCTCGGCCAGGAATTCGTCGTTCGACTTCGTGGTCTTGAGCTTATCGATCAACAATTCGAGCCCGGCGGCCGCAGACCCGTCCTGGGCCAGGGCGTTCAGGACCCGGCGGAGCTTCCACACCTGGTTCAGCTGATCCCGCGTGAAGAGGAGTTCCTCGTGACGGGTGCTCGACGCGTTGACGTCGATCGCCGGGAACAACCGGCGCTCGGCGAGCTTACGATCGAGCTTCAGCTCCCAGTTCCCCGTGCCCTTGAACTCCTCGAAGATGTGTTCGTCCATCTTGGAGTTCGTGTCGACCAGGGCGGTGGCGATGATGGTGAGCGAGCCGCCCTCCTCGACGTTGCGTGCCGCACCGAAGAACCGCTTCGGCGGGTACAGCGCACCGGCGTCGATACCACCTGACATGATCCGACCCGAGGCCGGCGCCGCCAGGTTGTAGGCGCGGGCGAGACGGGTGATGCCGTCGAGCAGGATCGTGACGTCCTTGCCCATCTCGACGAGCCGCTTGGCGCGCTCGATGGTGAGCTCCGACACGTGCGTGTGCTCGTCCGACGGACGGTCGAAGGTCGAGGCGATGACCTCACCGCGCTGCACGTGGCGGCGCATGTCGGTGACCTCTTCCGGGCGCTCGTCCACGAGCAGCACCATCAGGTGCACCTCGGGGTTGTTGCGCTCGATGGCGGCCACGATCTGCTTCATGATCGTGGTCTTGCCGACCTTCGGCGGCGAGACGATCATCCCGCGTTGGCCCTTGCCGATGGGCGAGAGCAGGTCGACGATCCGCCCGGTGAGCAGTGTCGGGTCGTCGAGCAGCTCGAGCGGGAGCCGCTCGTCCGGGAACAGCGGCGTGAGGTCCTCGAACCGCACGCGGTTGCGGGCGTCGTCGGGCGTCAAACCGCTGATCTCGTCGACGCGGAGGAGCGCCGGGTACTTCTCGTTGCTCGCGGGCGGACGGGTCTGGCCCTTGATGAAGTCGCCCTTGCGCAACGCGAACCGGCGGACCTGCGAGGCCGAGACGTACACGTCGGCCCGGCCGGGGAGGTAGCCCGTCGTCCGCATGAAACCGTAACCCTCGTCCCGGAGGTCGAGCAGTCCTTCGACGTCGATCGACTCACCCGAGTACTCGCGGGTGTCGGGGTCGGGGCCCTGGTCCCGGTCGTTGCTGCTCCGGGCATTCCCACGTTCGGGGTTGCCACCGCCGCCACCGCCACCGCCACCGCCGCCGCCGCCACTGCCACCACCGCCGGGACGGTCACGGTCACGACCACGACGGCGACGACGCCGTCCGGTCCGGTTGCCGTCGCCGACCGAGTTGCGATCGTCGTCGACGTCGTTGCCGGGCGCCGGTGCCGAGGACCGGCCCGCCGGTGCGTTGCGGTTCGTGCCGCCGGACTTCTGCGGCTCGGTGGCCGCGGTTCCGGAGGCGTTCGAGTCGGGGGTCGTCGCCGTTCCGGACGACCTCGAGGAGTTCGCGGGGTTGGTCCGCCGCATCGGACGGGGTGCGATCTCGGTCTCGGCTGCATCCGATCCGCCGGCGAGAGCGTTCTCCTCGGCGGCGATCGCCGCGAGGTCGGGTTCTTCCGCCGCGAGTTCGGAGGCCCGCTTGGAGCGCACCCGTCGCGTGGGGGCCTCGGCGGCCGGCGGCTCCTCCGCGGCCTTGGTGGCTTTCGTGGCCTTCGTCGCCTTGACGGCCTTGGCGGGCTTGGCCGCCTTGCCGTTGGCCACCTCGGCGGTGGCGTCGCCGTCGCCGGCGGCGCCGTTGCCCGTGGCGGCACCGAGAATGGCGTCCACGAGATCGGCCTTGCGGAGCCGGGTCACGCCTTTGATGCCCATGGCACCGGCGATCGCGTGCAACTGCTCGCGATCCTTGCCGTCGAGCATCGAGCGTTCGAGTATTTGGTCTGCCATCGTTGTTCTCCTGGGTCGGGGGGACCGCTAGGGATGGGATCCGGTCCGGGGACCCGGCCGGGGTGCGACGGGAGATTCCCATCGCGATTGAGAAGGAACTTCGCTCGGTTCGAAGACCAGGTTTCGGTCTCGGACCGGGGGCGAGGAAAGAGCCCAGTGGAACTGGGCGGGCGTACTCCTACGGAAGCGTCCCAGCGACTGCTGGGGGTCCGAGGGTGGTATCGCTCGAACGCACTATACGCCAAATCTCAGGCGGAGGTGACCATCCGGGCCAGAAGGGTGTGGGCGGCCACCGCCGGGCAGTCTGTGGTGGCCGATTCCGTGTAGTCCCGGCCGGTCACGGTGCTCTCGCTGTCGTGGAGGAGATAGGGCACCGAGTCGGACGTGTGGGTCCCGAGTTCGACCGGAGTGGCGTGGTCGGGCATCAGCAGGATCCGGAACGGGCCGAACGCCGGGAGTGCGTCGAGTAGCGGGCCGATGATGTCTCGGTCCCAGGCCTCGAGCGACGCCACTTTCTCCGCCGCGTTCTGCTGGTGGCCGGCCTCGTCGGTGGCCTCCACGTGCAGAAGGAAGAAGTCCCGGTCTCCGAGAGAGTCGATGCAGGCGATGCGTTGGGCGACGTAGTCGTTGTCGAAGCCCGCGGTCGCGCCCGGCACGTCGAGGACCTCGATACCCGCGAGCACGCCGAGGCCGCGGACGAGATCGACGGCCGAGGTGAGCCGACCGGTGACGCCGTACCGGTTGGAGAAATCGGGCAGCTGCGGACGGGTGCCCTGACCCCAGAGCCAGACCTGGGTCGCGATGGAGCCCACCTCTGCTGCGACCTCGGCCACCACCGGACGCGACGCGTCCATGAGCGCCCGGAGTTTGGGCGCGGCCGCGCCGGTGGGCCAGACCGCCGGCCGTCCGGTGAGGTCGTGGGGCGGCACACAATCCGCGTCGGCCCAGTCACCGGGCACGACGAGCAGGTGCCGGTACTCGACGCCCGGGTAGAACCGGACTCCATCGCGCCCGTTACCGAGCGCGTCGTCGAGCGCCGCGACGATCGGGTGGCTCTGCTCGCTCGACACGTGTCCGGCCGCGAAGTCGAGCATCGTGTCGGCGTGGCCGGCGTCGTCGGCGCCGATGGTGACGAGGTTGCAGCGATATGCGACTTCGCCGGGTTCGAGGTCGACGCCCATGGCTGCGGCCTCGATGGGTGCACGACCGGTATGGAACACCTCGGGGTCGTATCCGAGGATCGCGAGGTTCCCCACGTCGCTACCTGGCGGCAACCCCTCGGGGATGACCGCGGCGCGTCCGACCTCGCTCCGCGCGGCCAAGGCCTGGAGGTGGGGCAGGTGGGCGGCTTCCAGGGGGGTCTTCCCGCCCAACACTGCAACCGGCTCGTCGGCGCATCCATCAGGGACCAACACCACATACTTCACGCGTCGAAGCGTAGGTGACCCGGACGCACTCCCCCGGCTCGATACCGTGCCCCGATGCGGCGACTGGCAATTCTCGTTTCGGTGGCGACGATCGCGGTGGCGGCGTGCAGTTCCGATGGAAGCCGGACCGGGACGACCCGACCCTCCGCAGTCGAGTCGACCACGACGACCACATCGGCGACCAACCGGCCGTCGACGCTTCCGAACCCACACAACGCGCGTTTCACATTGAAACCGATCGCCGCCGTCGCCAGCCCGACCGCGATCGCGACGCGCGCCGGAGACCCGACGATCTTCGTCACCGAGCAGGTGGGTCGGGTGCGGGCGATCCGCAACGACAAGCTCGACGCCACGCCGGTCCTCGACATCCGCACGTCGATCGCGTCCGGCGGCGAGCGTGGCCTCCTCGGTATCGCGTTCTCGCCCGACGGCACGGTGCTCTACACCGACTCCACCAATCGCGAGGGCAACACGCGCGTCGAATCGTTCCCGATGCGCGCCGACGGGACGGCGGATCCCGCGGGCCGCAAGCAGCTGCTCGCCATCGCCCAACCCCAGGCCAACCACAACGGCGGCAGCATCGTGACCGGCCCGGACGGCATGCTCTGGATCGGCACCGGCGATGGGGGCGCCGGCGGTGACGAGGGCGACGGACACGCACCGGGCGGCAACGGCCAGTCGCTCGACACGCTCCTCGGCAAGCTGCTGCGCATCAACCCGACGCCCGACGGACCGAAGCCGTACACCATCCCGCCCGACAACCCGTTCGCGACCCGGGGCGGTCGGCCGGAGATCTGGGCGTACGGCCTGCGCAACCCGTGGAAGTTCTCGTTCGACGCGGACGACGGTGCGCTCGTCATCGGCGACGTCGGCCAGAACGCGTACGAGGAGATCGACTGGTTGGCTGCCGGAACGTTGCCACCGGTCAACTTCGGGTGGAACAAGCGCGAGGGCAAGCACAAGTTCCGTAGCGACGACACGACGGGTCTGGTCGCGCCGATCCTCGAGTACCCCCACGACGGGCGCTGCTCGATCTCCGGTGGCTACGTGTACCGGGGCACCAAGATTCCCGACCTCGTCGGCACCTACCTCTACGCCGACTTCTGCGACGGCAAGATCCGCGGTACCGACATCGGGCCGTCGGCGTCAGGCCAGGACATCGACTTCGGCGTGGAGGCGAAGGCCGTCTCCGGCTTCGGCCAGGGCCCGGACCGGGAACTGTTCGTGATGTCCCAGGGCGACAACCAGATCGGATCGATCGCAAACGGCGAAGGCGTCCTCCGCATCACCCCCGCCTGACTCGAGGGCACGCCAAGACGCGTGCCCGTGGCCCGAGCGGCCCGTGAGCGCAGCGAACACGAGCGAAAAATCAGCGCTATTTCTCGGCGCGCTTGACGATCACGCCGGCGATGCGGCGGCTGACACCCGACGGCACCGTCGCGGAGAATCCGGCGGTCGCGCGGTTGAGTGCGCCGGGGACACAGACCGCCTTGCCGCGACCGAACGCCTTCATTGCGAAGTCGACCACGGTGTCCGGCTCCTGCCACAGGAACTCGGGCACGTCGGAGGAGTCGATCCCGGCGCGCTGCTGGAACTCGGTGCGGGTGAAGCCAGGGCACAACACCATGCAGTTCACGCCGGTGCCGCGCAGTTCCTCGTGGATCCCCTGGCTGAGGCTGAACACGAACGCCTTGGTGGCTCCGTAGGTGGCGTTCCCGGGCGTGGGCTGGAACGCGGCGATCGACGCCACGTTGATCACTCCCCCGGTTCGACGCTCGAGC
>JBDUBS010000549.1:0-3478 GCA_040003875.1 Acidimicrobiia bacterium
GTGGGCGATGCGCCCGGCGACGAGGACGTCCTCGTCGGGGAACGAGATCGCAGCGCGGCGGTACAGCTCGCCGACCATGCCCTTCACCGCGAGACCCGCTTGACGGCCCTTCCGGGCGGCGCCGAGACCCCAGAGGATGCACGGGGTGCCACCGACGCGCTCGAGCGAACCGAAGAGGAACCCGTGGGTGTCCTCGTCGATCGCGGCGAACACGATCAGGGGAAAGTGTTCGACGTGGCCCTCGAGCTGCGTGTCCATGCCGGAGAGACCCACGGCGGCAAGCAGCTGTCCGAGCTCATCGAGCTCGGCAGGCTTGAGAGAGACGGAATCACGGGATTCGACCTGCATCGTGTCTCCATTGTGCCCGATCGTCTCCGGTCGGAGCCAGTCGGTTTCGATACTCGCCGCGGATGCGACGAGTCAGCTTGCGGTGGTGCCGGCCTCGAGCGGGGTCGCAGAAGCCATGTCCCAGAAGGCCCGCACGGTCGCGAGCCTGCCGTCGTCGTCGAAGGTCATGATGTCGATGACCTTGATCACCAGGCCGTTATCGCCCATGTGGGCATGAACCTCGAAGTTCATCGCCGCCTCGCCGCCGGCGACGATCACCGACTGCGGCACGAGTTCGATGCGGTCGGCCAACTCCCGCGCGCCGTCCCAGAAGGCACCCAGCGCGGCGGTTCCTGCGTGTGACGGGGTCCCGACGGGATCCTCGAGCACACCGTCGCCGGCCCAGAGTTCGAGAAACGCAGCCCGATCGTTGGCGGCATAGGCGTCGACGTACCCGGCCACCGTGGTGCGGATCTGGTCCTCGGTAGCCATGCGAACCTCGGGGGAAAGGCGATGCGGGACTACCAGCTTACTGGGTCTCAGAGCCCCAATCCGCGGGCGCGGTCCTGGCCGCGCCAGTACGGAGCCGACGAAGGCGCGGCCGGGGCTGGCCCACCGGCGCCGAACCGGTGGAGACCACCGAAACCGTCGAGCATCCATCCACCGCTCGTCCCCGGGACGAGGGCGATGCCGCGCACGATGTTCCAACCGGGCCAGTAGGGCCCGCCGGTCGTGTTCGGCGGCAGCGCTCCACCACTCCCGACGCGGAACCGGTGGATCCCGCCGTAGCCGTCCGCGACGTAGCCACCGGACGCGTCGGAGTTGAGCGTGACACCGCGAGCGATGTCGAAGCCGGACCAGCTCGGACCGTCGTGGGCGGCACCAGGAGGTGCCCCCGGGCCGGCCCCGAACGGGTGGAGACCGCCGTAGCCGTCGACCACGAAACCGCCTCCGTTGGTCGAGGTGGCGACCCCGCGTGCGATGTCCCAGCCGAGCCAGTACGGCCCGCCGGTGGCGGTCGGCGGCATCGGACTCGTGCTGCCGATCCGAAACCGGTGCAGACCACCGAAGCCATCGAGGATGTAACCACCGGTGCCCTCGGGGACGATCGCGATTCCACGTGCGAGGCCCGTCGGGAACGAGGGGCCGTCGGAGATCGGGCTCGGTGATTTGCCCCCGACGCCCACCGGATCGGCGATGCCCGACCCTTCGACCACATAGCCACCCGCATACGGGCGGATCTTCTTGGTGGCCCACGGACCGGTACCACCCGAGCCGATCGCGCGCACCCGGACGGTGACCGTGGTGTTGTTGGTGAGTCCGGTCAGGGTGAGCTTCGTGGCGGTGAGCGGCAAACTCGTCACGCCGTTCGGTCCCTCGACCTCGTAGGACGAGATCGTGAAGGAGTTCCCGTTCGAGTCCGGAAGTCCCCAGCGAAGCTTGGCCGAACCATCCCGGGCCTGGGCGCGGAAGTTGGTCGGCCGGGTCGGCGCGACCTGCGGTTGCCCGTTGCAGTTCGGCAACGCCTTACAGACGTCGAGTCGGCCGTCGGTGGCGACCTTGCCGACGAGCGCCGACTGCTGGTCGACGGTGTCGAGGATTCGGCTCTTCAACGCGCTGACCGACAGGTTGGGCTCGGCCGTGACGATGTCGACGGCCGCACCCGACACCATGGGCGTCGCCATGGAGGTGCCGTCGAAGAGGCAGTAGTCCGATGCCGGATCGCAACCCCGGACCAAGCCACGAGGCACGGTGCTCTCGATCCGGAATCCGGGGGCGACGAGGTCCACGGCGGTCGAACCGAAGTTCGAGAAGTTCGCCAACTGGCCGGTCGGCGTCGAGGCGCCGACGCAGATGACGTTCGGGCTCGCGTCCTCGCACGGGTACGTATCGTTGCCCGGCGTGTCGAGGTTGCGTGGAATGCCGTCGTTGTCCAGACCGTTTCCGGCCGCTGCGACGAAGAGGATCCCCGCGCTGTTCGCCCGCTCGATCGCATTGTGAATAGCGGCCGAGTACGTCGAAGAATCCCACGAAGCCTGGAACACTCGGATGTCCACCCCGGCCGCCTTGGCCGAGAGACCGAACTCGATCGCTCCGACCGCGCTGGCAACGCTCCCGTCGCCGTTGTGGTCCAGCATCTTCAGGCTCATGAGCGACACCCGTTGGGCCACGCCGGTCACACCCTTACCGTTGTTGCCCACTGCGCCGAGGATGCCGGACACGTGGGTGCCGTGACCAGCATCGTCGACGGGGCGACAGGTGTGCGCGAACGCATCCCAGCCGTGGGTTCCGTACCCACACCCGTTGACACCGGTCCGATTCGTCCACATGTTCTGGGCGAGATCCGGGTGGTTGGTCGTGATGCCACTGTCGAGCACGCCGACGACGACGTCGCGTGAGCCCTTCGTTCCGTTCCATCCGGTCTCGGCGCGAATGCCTCCGGGTTGGGTGTCGAAGAGGCCGTACTGGTCGGGGTAGAGCGGGTCGTTCGGAGCCACCGCCGCGTGGAGCGCATAGTTGGGCTCCACCGTCTGCACCTGCGGGTCACTCGACAGGCTCGACGACGCGTGGATCGACGGACTCGGATCGAGGATCAACGTGTCACCCGCCCGGGCCTCGAGTCGGGCCCCCGCCTGGTCTGCGATCGCAACGCCGGCATCCGAGGACGTCCCTGGGGCCAGCGTCACGATCAACCGGTCGTCGGCCAGCCGCGGTGCCGGTACCGGTGCCCGGTCCGCAGCGGCGACCGCGCCCGCAGTCGCCGTCGCACCGAGCGACCCGATCGCGAGTGTTCCGACGGCGACGAGACTGATCAGTGTCCGATTCGGAGGACCACCACGCATGCGAAACCCATCTTCGGTTCGTCGTCGTTGCCGCGAAAGGGCCACAACGGTCGATTGAGAGCTGATCAGTGTACCGGTCCGGAGACCGATTCCTCGGCGGGCCGCTCCCGAAATTTGGGGAGCTGCCTGGGACGCGTCGGGAACTCAGCGGGCGCGAACGACGTTCTCGGAGTCCCCCCAGGTACGGGACCCAGTCCCACTGCACATCGAGGTGAACCCATGATCGATCTGATGACCACCGAACGCCGTGCGGCCCGCCCCCGGAGTTCCATGACGGTGGAGGAATTGCTGCACTGCAACATCGAGAG
>JBDUBS010000162.1:0-3478 GCA_040003875.1 Acidimicrobiia bacterium
GCCGGTGGGATCGTCCCCGCGATACTGGAAGCCGAACGCGTTCTGCATCCCCGGAACCCGAACGCGGGCGAAGCTCGACCGGTGCCGTACACCGAGGGTCCAAGCCAGTTCCGGCGCCTTGCTCCGCGGGATGACCGCGACCACGTCGCCCGGTCGAACGCGACGCTCGAGCGCGCGCAAGGGGGAGTTCGGCCCCGAGGTGGCGTCGGCGGTGGCGATCGCCGACGGCACGAGCGCCATCGCGGCGATGACCGCGACGACGGCGCCGACTGCGACGGATCGGCGGATGACCGCGTCGAAGGCGAACGCCACGGCAAGGATCGGGGCCCAAGCGAACAGGGTGAAGGTCCGGTCCAGGACGACCGGCTCGAACAGCCCGGCCAGTGCGGCCAGTGCGATCGGCAGTGCGAACCCTGCGAGCCAGAGCGTGCCGAGCGGCTTGCTCCGCCGGACCACGAGCACGCCACCGACCACGATCGCAGCCACGGTCACCCACTCGAATCCGGGCACCGTCGTCACGAGGCGGGCGACGGCGGTACTGAGCGTGTGGAAGGTGGTCGACGGGATCCACGACGAGTGCCCGCCGCGCGACTGCACCAGGAACGCGGGACCCCAGAGTGCGGCCCACACGGCGCCGGCGGCGACGATCGCGCCGCGCCACCACCACGCCTCGACATCGGTGCGCCGTCCTGCCAGCAGCAGCAGTCCGGGAACGAGGAGGAAGATCGAGACGTGGGTCATCATGGCGAGGAACACCACCATGCCCAACGCGATCGAGAGGCGGCGGCGGGGTCGGACGATCCACGCGAGTGCGATCATCGCGATCACGACGCCGAACAGTTCGGTCTCCGCGTACATCCGAGCCTGGCGCCCATGGAGGATCTCGAACGAGCTGATGGCCATGAGCGCGGTAGCGAGGATGCCGATTCGGCCCCAGCGCCTCATCCACCAAGCAAACAACGCCAGCGCCGCGACCGAGCAGATCACCGAGGGGAGCCGGAACCAGAACTCCGACACCCCGGCGCGGGCGAGCGGGAGGCGCAGGAGGTAGTCGAGCGGCGGGTGCGAGTCGTGTTGGCTGAGGTACGTGAACAGGTGGCCGAGCGAGAGGCGACCTGCCATGGCGGTGAACGACTCGTCGTAGGCGAGCCGCGATGAACCCAGTCCTGCGACCCGAAGCCACGCGCCGACGACGACCAGGCCGATCAGCATCAACGGGACCCGAACGGAGGCGAGCGAGCTGGGGGCCGGCGCCGCCTCCATTTCGGGTCCCGCTACGGCGCGCGGGAGGGGCGCGTCGAGGGTGGCGGTCATCGGCGGCGGAACGTGAATGGTCGCAGTCGGTCCTGGATTCCCCACCACGTGACGAGCAGCAGCGCTTCGCCGCTGATCCGCATCGACATCTTCGACTCACCGTGGGCCCGGTCTCCGAAGGTGATCGGCACCTCGCGGATCAACCGGCGGGCGCCCGCTACCCGGCGGGCGAGTTCGATCTGGAATGCGTAGCCGTCGGCGGCGGTGGTCGCGTAGTCCGCGGCGCGGAGCGCGGACGCGGTGAAGGCTCGGTAGCCGGACGTCAGGTCAGCCGCGTCGAGTCGCAGCATGAACGCGGCATAGCGGTTGCCGTACCGGGACAGTGCTCGTCGGCCGGGAGTCCATTGCGGGATGGACGCGCCAGGGACGTAGTGCGATCCGATGGCGAGGTCGGCGCCACGCTCGATCGCGGTGAGGAGTTTGGGGAGTGCAGCGGGGTCGTGGGAGAGGTCGGCGTCCATTTCCACCAGCACGTCGTATCCCCGCTCGAGGCCCCAGGTGAAGCCGTCCCGATACGCCGCGCCGAGCCCGGACTTGGCGGGTCGCGACAGCACGTGCGTCCACGTGTACTGGCGCGCAAGTCCAGCGGCGATCCGGCCGGTGCCGTCGGGGCTGTTGTCGTCGACGACCAGCACCTCGGCGGCCGGACACGTGTGACGGATCCGGGTCACCACGGTGACGATGTTCTCGGCTTCGCAATATGTGGGCACGACCACCAGCACGCGACCGATCGCTGGGGAGGGAATCACCTCCAGCAGTTCTCCGGGTCGAGCAACGTTCGTCGTGCGCATCGTCAGTGTCATGACCATCTCCTGTCGTCCCGACGACGGTACGGAGCAGCGAGTCACGCGACGTTCGGAATCCGGTCAACGGCCGGCAAATTCTCTCCTGGTGAAGGGACAGCGGCCCTGCTCCCCGTATCGTGGAGTCGTGGCCGAGCCGACGATTCTGGTGGTCGAGGACGACGACGCGATCGGCAAGGCGCTCGTCGGCGCGTTGACGGCCCAGGGTTTCCGGGTCGACCTCACCGCATCGGGCAACCAGGCCCTCGCCAGTTCGGTGACCGAGCGGCCGGATCTGGTGTTGTTGGATCTCGGCCTTCCGGACCTCGACGGCGTCGAGGTGTGTCGCCGACTCCGGGCGCTGGACGAATCGCTCCCCATCGTGATCCTCACCGCACGCCACAGCGAGATCGACGTCGCGCTCGATCTCGACGCCGGCGCGAACGACTACGTGACCAAGCCATTCCGTCTTGCCGAACTCCTCGCTCGGGTCCGGGCTCATCTCCGCCGTTCCGTGACGACGAGCGCGACGACCCGTATCGAACTCGGCGATGTCGTGATCGATCGCGACGCCCGGCGCGTATTCGTCGGCAGCGAGGAAGTCGACCTACGGGCGCGCGAATACGAACTCTTCGTGTTCCTCGCCGAGGCGGCCGGCAGCGCGGTCACTCGCGAGCGGATCATGACCGAGGTCTGGGACTCGAACTGGTTCGGCTCCACGAAGACACTCGACATGCACATCTCGTCGCTGCGCCGAAAGTTGAGCGAGACGGTCGGTGGTGAGGGGGCTGCCGGTCGGATCACCACGTTGCGCGGGGTCGGGTATCGGTTCGAGCTGTGAGGTGGCGGATCCTCGTCGCCATGGTGACCGTGACCGTCATCGCGATCGTGTTGTTCGGTGCGCCGCTCGCGATCGCGCTGGGTGACCTGCACCACGAGGAGGAGGTCGTCCGCCTCGAGCGCACCGCGGCGGAGGCGTCCGAAGACGTGCCGACCCGATTCCCGCACACGACCGAACCGTTGGAGGTCCGCAAGATCCGCGGGCGCGAGGTGGGCCTGTACGGGCGGGGCGGGAAGTTGCTTGCCGGGAGCGGACCCCGCCGCGGCGACGCCATCGTCCGGTCCGCACTCGACGGCGCGGTCCGCGATCGACAGGTCGGGAGTCGGATCGTCGTCGCGATCCCGGTCGCGCCGGGCGAGCGCATCGTCGGCGCGCTGCGCGCGTCGGTCTCGGATTCCGCGACCAGGGCGCGGACCCGCAATGTCATCTGGATCATGGTCGCCATCGGCAGCCTCGCAGTCGCGGTCAGCGCGCTCGTGGGGTGGGTTCTCTCGCGTCGGATCACCCGACCCGTGGAACGGCTGGTGGGCCTCGCGTCGCG